>JBAPXO010000718.1:0-2528 GCA_049284255.1 Solirubrobacteraceae bacterium
GCAGCTCGAGCCCGAGCTCGAACGCCTCGGCCAGCGTGGTTGCGTCCTCGTCTCGGAGCGCGCCGCAGTCGGCCGCCGCCCGCAGCCGCTCGGGCGTCGATCCCTCACCCGCTCCCGCCACCGCGGCCGCCCAGCGCCCGAGCGCCGCGATCGGCACGATCGCCGCCTGCCGGATGTTGAGCCGGCGGTGGCGTCCATCGCGGCCGAGTACCGCCTCGGCATCGAAGCCCGTCGGGATGTCGTGGGCGAAGGCGCGGTCGGCGAGCGCCGCCACGAGCTGCACGCGCGCTGCTCCCTCGGCGACGGGCAGCGGCTGGGACGGGGTGCCCCAGAGCGCTCGACGGTCGGCCATCACCGACTGGCCGAGCTCGTCGGCGACGGCAAGTGCCAGCCACCCCCGACCGTCATGGGAGACGATCGAGCCGGGAAGGCCACAGCGCTGCAGCGCCGCCGCGGCGCCAGCTAGCCATTCCGGGGGCGGCGGAGTGTCCTCGGCGTGGATCAGAGCCCCCCGGCGAACCGAAGCCGGGGTGAGCTCACGGCGGGCCTGGCTTCCCACCGACACCCAGACCAGGCCGTTGACCGGCACCCCCAGCTGAGCGGTCACGAGCTCCAGCACGCGACTGGTCAGCGCGTCGACCAGCGCCGAGAGCACGCGCGCAAGCTCGAGAGCCGGCACGCTGGAGCGGTGCAGGTCGAGCATCAGCGCGGGCAGCCGGTCTGCCGCCCCGGCCAGGTCTCCGAGGTTGCGGGCCCGGTCGATCGCCCGCCGGGCGCCGAACCATGATCTCGGCTGGCCCGCGAACAGGTCCGCGTCCTCGAGTACGCCGACGAGCTGGCCGCGCTCGGAGACGACCGGGACGTGGCGTATCCCCCGCTCGAGCATCTCGTAGAGCACCTCTCCACCGAGCCGATCCGGAGTGACGACGAACGCCGGGGCGGTCATCGCCGCGTCTACGCGGGTCCCGCCCGAACGCCCGGCGGCGAGCACCCGCGTCCGCAAATCGCGGTCGGTAAGTATCCCCAGCTGCCCGTCGCCGAGCTCGACGACGGCGGCTCCCGCCCCCGCGGCGGTCATCCGCTCGGCGACGATCCCGATGCTCTCCGAGGGCTTGCAGGTGACGGTCGGCGTGCGGATCAGCCTGGCGACCGGCTGATGGCCGTCGGCGGCTCCCACCCGCAGCTCGCGGCGCCGCGCGCGGTCGAGCAGCGGCCGGGCGAACGCCACGGGGATTCGGTACACAAGGGTGTCCTCGGCCGCGACGGCCTGCAGCCCGGGCGGCAAACCGGACAGCATCGCGGCGTCGCCGAACGTGTCGCCGGGCCCGAGGAGGTCGAGCAGGCGTCCGTCATGGGCGATGTCCACCCCGCCGCTGTGGATCACGCGCAGGAAGGTGACCGGCCCCCCATTCTCGGAGAGGATCGCTGTCCCGCGCGGATGAAACTCGATCGCCGCCTGGGCGACGACCTCGGCCAGTTCGTCTGGTGCCAAGGCGTCGAACGGCGGGCGCCGCGCGAGAAACCGGGCGATCTCGCTCAGGCCGGCGTCCAGCTCACCCTCCTGTCCTCGTCACCATCACCTCACCGTACCCGCGCCGGCGCGCAGACTCACGTGAGCAGCCCCAGCCGCTGGGCGCGCTGCACCGCCTCGGTGCGGTTGCGGACCCCGAGCTTGCGGTAGACGGCGCTCGAGTGCTCCTTGACGGTATGTCGCGACAAGTGGAGCGCCTCGCCGATTTCGGGGTTGGTGGCACCCGAGGCCATCAGCGAAAGCACATCGCGCTCGCGGTCTGACAGGCCCAGGTTGCTCTGCCGCGCCGCGGGGACGCGCGGCGCCTCGAAGACCGTCTTGCCGAGCCCGACCAGACGCACCGCCCCGGCGATCCTCCGCGCCGGCCAGTCCTTATAGGCAAAGCCCGAGGCGCCCGCCGCCCGTGCGGCCTGGGGAGAGATCTCCCCCGCCCCGGAGAAGAGGAGCACGCGGGTGTTCGGCTGGGCGGCGCGCAGGCGCTCGCACACCTCGGCCCCGGACTCCTCGCCGATGAAGAGATCGACGAGCGCGACGTGCGGCCGGTACCGAGAGGCCAGCTTGAGGGCCTCCGGACCCGAGTGGGCGCTCACGCAGCGCTCCACCCATGGCTGCTGGGTGAGCATCAGGCGAAAGCCCCAGTGCACGACGTCGTGGTCGTCGACGACCAGGACCCTGAGCCGCTCGGGGCTGCGCTCTGAATTGACCATTTCACGGACCCCGGGACCGGCCTCGGTCATTCGCCATCGCGGTCGTCGTCGTAGGGCACGACGAGCCGCACCTGCCAGGTCCCGGGCTCGCGCTCGCCGAACTCCATGACCCCGTTTGACTGCAGCGCCTCGAGCGCCGCCAGTCGCAGTCCCATCCCGGCGGGACGGCGGACGGTGCCCACCCCGTCGTTTACGACCTCCAGCCAGAACGCGCCGCCGTCGCGGCCGACGCGCACGCCGACTCGAGTCGGGGTCGCGTGCTTGTGGGCGTTGCGCACCGCCTCGATCAG
>JBAPXO010000719.1:0-1548 GCA_049284255.1 Solirubrobacteraceae bacterium
GGGTGTGGAGATCTGCGGTCCGCTGCTCCCCGGCCGCGGCGGCGTCGTCGTCTCCACGCGCGAGCCCGACGGCGGCCGGACGATGGCGTCCGACCATGGCGTGGCCGGGCAGCTTTCGCCGGACGCGCTCGATCCGGAATGGATCGGCACAGCCGACGTCCTGCACGTCTCCGGATACAGCCTGCTGCGACAGCCGGCCGCTGAGGCGGCGATCGCGGCGGCCCGGCTGGCGCGACGCGTCACCGTCGATCTCGCCTCCGCTCACGACATCGAACGCTTCGGCCGCGACCGGTTCGCCGAGCTGGTGCGCGCGCTCGGCCCCGAGCTCGTGTTCGCCAATCAGGCCGAGCGCGCTGTCGTGCCCGACCTGGAGGTGGCATGGGTCATCAAGCTCGGACCGCGCGGTGCGATCTTCCCCGAGGGGGAGTTCGCCTCGGAGACCGCCGTGGTGGTCGATACGACAGGGGCCGGCGACGCACTCGCGGCCGGTTACCTGACCGGCGGTCCGCGGCTCGCGATAGCCGCGGCGGCACGCTGCGTCGCGAACATCGGTGCGCTGCCGCCGGGCCGCGATTTCAGCGCTTCCGACACCATTTGACGAAACGTCGAACGGGGCCTAACCAATTCTTCTTGTGCGGATGTGAGCGGCTGCGTTAGCTTTCGCGGATCGCACGCGCCGCGGCACTCCCTGTGGCTATACACGACTGCTGCGCGAAAAGGTACGTTCGGTGACCAAATAGTCGCCAAAGGAGGAGTTGTGAAGGTATTTGTACGTTTGTCCGCGTTGGTCGCCCTTGCGGTGGCGCTCGCGGTGGCGGTGTTCGGCGCCGCCGGCAGCTCGGCGAGGACGCCGCATACCAGCGCGTCAAAGTTCACGCTGGGCATCGTCGCCGACACCGGCGGGCTCAACGACCACGGGTTCAATCACCTCGCCTATGAGGGCTCGCTCGAGGCAGTGAGCAAGCTCGGCATCAAGAAGCAGGTCCTGCAGGCCACGTCGAGCTCGGACTATGTCCCGTTCCTGACCAAGGAAGCGGAAGCCGGCGACAACCTCGTCGTCGCAGTCGGCTTCGACTTCATCCAGGCGCTCGGATCGGTCGCAAAGCAGTTCCCGCACACGCATTTCGCGATCATCGACACGCCGGCGTCGGCAATTGCCGGCAAGCCGAAGAACGTCGAGGGTCTGACCTTCGAGTCCCAGCAGTCCGGATATCTCGTCGGATACCTCTCCGGCCTGATCGCCAAGAAGAAGGGTTGGACCACCATCTCCAGCGTCGGTGGCCAGGACATCCCATCGGTGACCGCCTACATCGCCGGTTACCAGGCCGGCGGCAAGGCTGCGGACCCGGGTCTGAAGTTCCTGAACGGGTTCTCCTATGACTTCGCCGATCAGGCGAAGTGCGAGACGATCGCCAACACCCAGATCAGCCAGGGTGCCAAGGTCGTCTTCCAGGTGGCCGGCGGCTGCGGCCTCGGCGCGCTCCAGGCCGCCAAGCAGCACGGCGACTACGGAATCGGCGTCGATGCCGACCAGGGTTACCTCGGCTC
>JBAPXO010000720.1:0-3592 GCA_049284255.1 Solirubrobacteraceae bacterium
GGCGATCAGCAGGTTGGCGAGCAGGTCGGCGGTCAACATCGTCGACGCCCCGGCGGTGCGCAGCCGTGCCGGGAAGCTCTCCGACGCGTAGACCCACACCATCGCGCCGAAGCCGAAGTTAAAGCCGGCGGTGAAGAACAGGATCCCGATGAAGCCCAGCGTCGAGGACGCCCCGCTGAAGTGGCTGCCGCCCGCGTAGACGATCACCATCAGCGCGTTGGCGGCGATCATCACGCCGACGCCGATCAGCAGCGTGACCCGCCGCCCGATCCGGTCCACGACCAGCACGGCCGCGATCACCGCGAACACCGAGAAGAGCTCGATCAGCGCCTGCACGAGCAGTACCGAATTGCCGGTCCAGCCGATGTCATGGAAGATGAACGGGCTGTAGTAGGTGATGGCGTTGATCCCCGTGATCTGCACCAGGAAGCCGAGCACGAGCACGAAGATCGTCGGTCGGGCGTAGGGCATGCGCAGCATCTCCGTGAGCCGTCCGCCCCTCTCGGCGTGCAGGTCGGTCTCGATCTCTCGGGCGCTGCGCTCAGCGTCGGCCTCCGGGTCCATATAACGCAAGGTGCGCAGGGCATCGTCGCGCCGGCCGCGCATCAGATACCACCGCGCGGTGTCGGGCAAGCGCACGAGCACGATCAGAACGAGGCCGCTGACCACCGCCGAGAGGCCGAGCATCAGTCGCCAGTTCGCGCTCGAGGCCAGACCCCAGGCCACGAAGTAGGCGACCATGATCCCGACGACGGTCGCCACCTGATAGCCGACGATCAACGCGCCGCGGATGGCGACCGGCGCCGACTCGGCGATGAACACCGGGGCCGCCACGGTCGAGATGCCGATGCTCACCCCGAGCCAGAACCGGGTGATGTCGAGCCACACGATGCCCTGGGCGGCGGCCTGGAGGATCGCGAAGGCGGTGAAGCCGGCGGCGATCACCACCATCGCCGTCTTGCGCCCGTAGCGGTCGGCCAGCGGTTTGGCGAGCAGCGCCCCGAGGATCAGCCCGATGCCGGTGAAGGTGGTGATCCACTCGGTCGCGGTGGTCGACAGCTTGAACTCATCCGGGATGAACAGCAGCGCCCCAGCGATGCTCCCGGTGTCGTAGCCGTAGACCACGCCCACCGCTCCCGCGGTGAGGGCGACCGTTATCGCCGTGCCCTGCCAGTGACGCTTCGATGTCGACGTCATGACGACCCTCCTCTGCAATCGCCTGGTCATAACTTGCCCGGCCTCGGAGCGCCAAAACGTCAAGGAGCCAACGCAGCGGTTTGCCGCATTCGGAGAGCGGAAATCAAGGCACCACACCTTCACATGTCTGTAACCGACACGCCCAGGTTCGAGCGCGGGATCGGCCTCCGTCAGGCGGTGGCGATCAACATGACGCAGATGTGCGGGATCGGGCCGTTCGTGACGATCCCGTTGATGATCGCCGCGCTCGGCGGTCCGCAGGCGGTGTTCGGCTGGATCGTGGGCGCGATCCTCGCCCTCCTCGACGGTCTGGTGTGGGCGGAGCTGGGCGCTTCGATGCCCGGCGCCGGCGGCACCTACCTGTATCTGCGCGAGGCCTTCCAGTACCGCACGGGGCGGCTGATGCCGTTCCTGTTCGTGTGGACGGCCATGTTCACGATCCCGTTGATCATGGCCACCGGCGTAATCGGGTTGGTCCAGTACCTGGGCTTCCTGATCCCGGGCATGTCCTGGGTCGAGATCCACGCCATCTCGCTGCTGGTGGTGGCGATCGTCCTGTTTGCGCTATATCGCCGCGTAACCGAGACCGGTGCGATCAGCACTGTTCTCTGGGTCGTGGCGGGGCTCAGCTTGCTGATCGTGATCGTCGCCTCGCTTTCGAATTTTCACTCCCACCTGGCGTTCACCTATCCCCACAAGGCGTTTGCCTTCGGCGGACCCTTCTGGGCAGGGCTCGGAGGCGGGCTGCTGATCGGCATCTATGACTACCTCGGCTACAACACGACCTCCTACATGGCTGCCGAGCTCAAGGACCCCGGTCGGGTGCTGCCGCGCTCGATCATCTACTCGATCCTCGGAATCATGGTCGCCTACCTGGCCATGAACATCGGGGTGATCGGCGCCGTGCCCTGGCAGCAGGCCCAGGCGTCTCAGTCAGTCGCCTCCTTGGTTCTCGACCGCACGTGGGGCAAGGCCGCCGCCGACATCACCACGGTGCTGATCCTGGTCACGGCGTTCGGATCGGTGTTCGCCGGGCTGATGGGTGGCGCGCGGGTCCCCTACAACGCCGCCCGGGACGGGCTCTTCTTCAAGCCCTTTGGGCGGCTTCACCCGCGCCACCATATCCCGCACGTCGCGCTGCTCGTCATGGGGGGCATCACGGCCGTCGGAAGCTTCTTCACCCTGACGACGGTGATCAACGTCCTGCTCGCGGTCTTCGTCATCGTGCAGGCGGTCGCCCAGATCGTGGCCCTCACCGTGCTTCGCCGCCGCCAGCCCAACCTGCCGCGGCCCTACCGCCAATGGGCGTATCCGGTGCCCAGCCTGCTCGCCCTCGCGGGCTGGATCTGGGTTTACACCTCCTCGGGCAGCACCTCGATCATCTTTTCGCTCGTCGTGCTTGCCGTCGGCCTGATCACGTTCTTCATCTGGGCCCGGGCCGAGGGCCAGTGGCCGTTCGGGCCGATCGAGATCCACGAGGAGTTCATCGAGGAGGCGGCAGCGGAGCGCGAGCCCGTAGCGGCCTGACCGATGGCCCGGTCTGGCTTTGTGGTCGCCTTCGACTTCGGCGGCTCGAAGGCCGACGTGGGCTGCGCGTCGCTGCAGGGCGAATTGCTCGAGCGGGTGCGGCTCGAAATCGACGCTCCTCGCGGTGCCGAGCAGGCGGTGCGCCGCGCCGTCGATGCCGCCCACACGCTCATCGCCGGCATGCAACCCCGGGTCGGCGGCCCGTGCCTCGCGGCAGGGGTCGTCTCGCCTGGTATCCCAGGTCCCGACCACGTGTCGCTGGCCCCCAATGTGCCCGGCTGGCAGAACCTGGCGCTGGGCTCACTAGTGGGTGAGGGGCTCGGGCTGCAGACGGTGGCGCTCGGAAACGACGCCAAGGCCGCCGGTCTCGCCGAATTGCGCTGGGGCTCACTCGCCGGTGCCGACCCCGGGCTCTACCTGAGCCTCGGCACTGGGGTGTCGGCCGCAGTCCTCGTCAACGGCCGGGTTGTCAATGGAGCCCACGGCGCCGCGGGAGAGATCGGCTACGCGCTACGCGGCGTCGAGGACTCCGCCGCGTTCGCCGACGGCCATGCTCCCCTCGAGGAGGTCGCCGGCGGGCGCTTCATCGGTGAGCGAGCCAGCGCCCTGGCCGGTCGCGCCCTGACCGCCGAGCAGGCCTTTGCCGCCGACGATCCCGGGATCGCCGCGGTCGTCGACCGCGCGCTTGACGAGCTCGCTGTCCATGTCGCGAACCTCGCCCTCGTGCTCGATCCGCAGCGGATCGCCGTGGGCGGCGGCCTGATGGGATCGGCCGATCGGGTCCTTGAAGCGCTTGCGCGGCGGCTCGGGCGCGCGCTCCCGTTCGCGCCCGAGATTGTCGCGGCGCGCTTCACCCAGGATGCCGCCC
>JBAPXO010000721.1:0-2392 GCA_049284255.1 Solirubrobacteraceae bacterium
GAGTAACTCCGCGCCACAGCGCCAAGCGAGATTTGGGCCGCCTCCGCGACTTGCGGGGGCGGCCCTTTTTCTTGGTCAGACGTGGCTCTAGGCTTGACCCAGGCTTGACCCAGAGACAGCGAGCAGAAAGGAACCGCTTGCCCGCCGAACTGCGCCCCAACATCTTTCCGGCCGTTCGCTACCGTGACGCTGACGCCGCCCTCGAGTTCCTCAAGTCGGCCTTTGGCGCCCAGGAGAAGGACGTATTCCGTGATGATGCGGGCCTCATCCGTCACGCCGAGCTGCGCTTCGGTGCGGGTATCGTGATGCTGGGGCAGTACTCCGAGGAGGGGTGGATGGGCGGGGACCCGCCGCGTCCTCTGGCGTCGACGGTCAGCCTGTACATCGTGGTCGGAGATCCCGACGAGCACTGTGCGCGCGCCCGCGCCGCGGGTGCCCAGATCGTTCGCGAGCTCGTCGACGAGCCCTATGGCTCACGCGAGTACAGCGCCCGCGATCCCGAGGGCAACCTGTGGTCGTTCGGCACCTACGACCCCTACGGCGTGCCGGGCGATTGACGCGGCGCGATCGCAAGATCCGCTACGGCGCGGCGGTCGCGCTCGTCCTGATCGGGGTTGTCTGCGGAGCGTCGATTCCCGGGACGCTCGGGGGCACTCTCGCCTCGGCGTTCGTCGGACTGGGGTTGATCGGCATCGTCAGCCTGATCTTCTACGAGGTTGGGCTGACCGAGGATCGCGACCGCGAGCGCACGGATCGAAACCGTCCCACGGCCCGAGACCAGTCCGCCCGCTCGCGGTCACAGTCGGCTGCCTCCAACGGCGGTCCCCGGTCCGCGCCGCGGGCGCGCCCCCTTGACCGGATGCGCGGGCGGCGGCGGCGCCTGCCCCGAGACTGATCTCACTATAAGATCGGTGAATCTAGATTCACCGCCGCGACCGAGGAGATCACCGTGGACCTGAACGACACCCCCGAGCAGGCTGCGTACCGGGCCGAGGCCCGAGCCTGGCTGGAAGAGAATGCCGCACAGGCGCCGCCGCGCTCGGGCTCGTCCGAGGACACGGGCTATATCGACGCTCGGCGTGCCTGGCAGGATCAGCTCGCCACCGCCGGGCTGGCCGCCGTCACGTGGCCCAGGGAGTACGGGGGGCGCGGTCTGGGGCCGATCGAGCAGGTCACGGTCAACCAGGAGATCCAGCGTGCTCAGGTGCCCGGGATCCTCGACGTCATCGGGATCGGAATGCTCGGCCCGTGCCTGATCGCCCACGGCTCCGAGGACCAGAAGAACCGCCACTTGGGTCCCATGCTTCACGGCGACGAGGTCTGGTGTCAGATGTTCTCCGAGCCGGGCGCGGGCTCAGACCTAGCGGCGGTCCAGACCCGGGCGCGCCAGAACGAGGACGGGAGCTGGACGCTCAACGGCCAGAAGGTGTGGACGACCAACGCTCAGTTCGCTTCCTTCGGGCTGCTGCTGGCACGCACCGACGCCGACGTTCCCAAGCACAAGGGCCTGACGATGTTCATCGTCCCGATGGATGCTGAGGGCGTGACCGTCCGAGGGCTGCGCCAGATCTCGGGCGAGGCCGAGTTCAACGAGGTGTTCTTCGACGACGTTCGTCTCGAGTCCGATGCCGTCGTGGGCGGAGTCGGGAACGGGTGGGGGACGGCGCTGACCGTGCTCATGTACGAGCGGCTGACGATCGGCTTCGGCTCTGAGAACTTCGGCTCGCCGACGCGTCTGGGCGAGATGCTGGCCGCCGACGAGGATGCCCGTCGAGACAGCGACATCCGACGGCGGCTCGGTGAAGTGATCACCGAGTTCCTGGCGGTGCGCTTCAACGGCTATCGCGCATTGACGATGCTCTCCCGCGGTCAGATCCCCGGACCCGAGGCCGGCCTGGCCAAGGTGACGATGGTCAACGCCGCGGTGGCGGCGACCGAGCTCGGCGCCGACGTCGTCGGCCCCGATGCCCTCGGTCCCGATGGCGAATGGGGCTACATGATCTCCTTCCTCCCCGGCTTGAAGTCGGCGGGGGGCACCGAGTCGATCCTGCGTAACACGATCGGCGAGCGCGTGCTCGGCCTGCCCTCCGAGCCGCGCCTCGACAAGGGCATACCGTTCAGCGAGCTCCGCGCCAAGGAGAAGGAAGAGGTGGCGCGATGAACTTCGCTCTCTCAGACGAACAGGTCTTCCTGCGCGAGGCCGCTCGCGGCTCGCTCTCGCGCTTCAAGACGATCGAGGCCGCCCGCGGGGCCCTGGAGGATCCGACCGCGCTTCCCGATCTGTGGCCGGTGGCCGTGGAAGCGGGATGGCCGGGCCTGTTGGTGGATGAGAACCAGGGCGGCGCCGGTCTGGGCGGCTTCGATGCCATGCTCGTGGCCGAGGAGTGCGGGC
>JBAPXO010000722.1:0-6166 GCA_049284255.1 Solirubrobacteraceae bacterium
ACCGCCGGGTGCGTGCTGGCGGCGCGGCTGAGCGAGGATCCGGACGTCACCGTGTGCCTGTTGGAGGCCGGTCCCTCAGACGTCGATGACCCGTCGATCCTGCGCCTCGAGGATTGGATGTATCTGCTGGACTCGGGCTATGACTGGGACTACCTGGTCGAGCCTCAGGAGAAGGGCAACAGCTTCCTGCGCCACGCTCGCGCCAAGGTGCTCGGAGGGTGCTCTTCTCACAACTCGTGCATCGCTTTCTGGACTCCCAAGGAGGATCTCGACGAGTGGGCGGCGACGGGTTGTGAGGGCTGGAGCTCAGCGGAGTGCTGGCCGCTGATCACGCGCCTGGAGACCAACGACGGCCCCGGCGAGCATCACGGCCGAAGCGGGCCGGTCAACATCCGCACCGTCCCGCCCGAGGACCCGTGCGGCGTGGCCGTGCTCGAGGCCGCCGCCCAGGCGGGGCTGCCCACCAGTCGCTTCAACGAAGGGCGAACGGTCACTCAGGGTGCGGGCTGGTTTCAGATCAACTCGGCGCCCGACAACACCCGGATGTCGTCCTCGCACGCCTACCTGCATCCGATCATGGGCTCGCGTCCCAACCTCGAGATCCGCAATCACTGCTGGGTCAGCCGGGTGGCGATCGAGGACGGGCGCGCCACCGGCGTGGAGTACCTGACCCCCGACATCCTCACTCACGACACCGCGCGCGCTCGCCGCGAGGTCATCCTCAGCGCGGGATCGATCGACACCCCCAAGCTCCTGATGCTGTCGGGCATCGGCCCTGGCGAGCACCTGCAGGAGTTCGGGATCCAGACGCTCGTTGATTTACCCGGCGTGGGCTCCAACCTCGATGACCACGTCGAGGGCATCGTCCAGTGGGACGCTAAGCAGCCGATGGTCCGCCACTCCACCCAGTGGTGGGAGATCGGGCTGTTCGCGACCTCCGAGGACGGTCTGGACCGCCCCGACCTGATGATGCACTACGGGTCGGTGCCGTTTGACATGAACACCGTCCGCTGGGGCTACCCGACGACCGAGAACGGGTTCTGCCTGACCCCGAACGTCTGCCGCGGCCGCTCCCGCGGCACGGTGCGCCTACGCTCGCGTGACTTCCGGGACCGCGCCCGCGTCGACCCGCGGTACTTCACCGATCCCGAGGGCCACGACGAGCGGGTGATGACGTTCGGGATCCGCCTGGCGCGGGAGATCGTCTCGCAGTCGGCGATGTCCGAGTGGGCGGGACGCGAGCTTGCCCCCGGGCCCGATGCCCAGTCCGACGACGAGCTCGTCGACTACATGCACAAGACCCACAACACCGTCTATCACCCGGCGTGCACCGCCAAGATGGGTCCGGATTCGGATCCGATGGCGGTCGTGGACCCGAGATTGCGGGTTCGTGGCGTAAGCTCGCTGCGGGTGTGCGATGGATCGGCTCTGCCGTTCCTGCCGGCCATCAACCCCTGCATCACGACCATGATGATGGGCGAGAAATGCGCGGACATGATCAAGCAGGACGCGCGGGCGGGGGCGGCGGCGCCGACGGCCTGAACGCGCGCCCGGGGGCCGAGCCCGACCCCATGGTCACGCGCTTTTTGGGTGCCCACCCGCCGTTTGACGCGCTCGCCCCCGACGTCGTCGATCAGGTGGCGGCGGCCGCCGAGCTGGAGACCCTGCCCGCGGGGACGACCATCTTCTCCCAGGGCGACGAGCCGCCCCCTTACCTGCGCGTGATCCGCAGCGGAGCGGTCGAGATCGTCTCCGACGGCCGGGTCCTGGACCTGCTCGGCGAGGGCGAGCTCTTCGGCCAGGCCTCGATGCTGTCGGGGTTCCCGACGGGGTTTGAGGCGCGGGCCGCGGAGGACACCGTGTGCTACCGGATCGCCGCCGACGTTGCCCAGGGCCTGCTTTCGCGCCCCGAGGGATTGCGGTTCGTGGCGCGCTCGCTGCTGGCGCCGCCCACCGAGCTCCATGTCCTGGCTCGCCAGCCGGCGCGCAATCTCGCCGACCAGCCGGTGTCCGCGCTCGTGCGCGGTGAGCCGGTCGTGTGCGAGCCGGAGGCCACGATCCGCAGCGTGGCCGCACGGATGGCCGACGCCGGTGAGAGCTCGGCGGTCGTCGCGCTCGGCGAGGGGAGACTCGGGATCCTCACCGACCGCGACCTGCGAACCCGCGTGGTCGCCGCCGGGCTGCCCGTCGATTGCCCGGTCTCCGAAGCGATGTCGGCGCCCGTCTACACGTGTGCTCCTGACCGCCCGGCGGGCGAGGTCCTGCTCGAGATGCTCGACCGCGGCTTTCGTCACTTCCCCGTCGTCTCGGCGCGGGGCAGCGTGCTCGGAGTCGTCGCCGACATGGACCTGGTCGCGGCTCGCACCCAATCCTCGTTCTACCTGCGCGAGCGCATCTCGAAGGCGCGCAGCGCCTCCGAGCTGGCCGTGGTGGCGGGGGAGCTGGCTCCCATGGTGATGGCGCTGCACGACGCCCACGTCGAAGCCGCCAACGTCATGGGGGTCTACGCGGTGGTCGTCGACACGCTTACCCGGCGGTTGCTCGAGCTCGAGCTCGCCCGCCACGGCGATCCCGGCGTGGAGTTCGCCTGGCTTGCCCTGGGCAGCCAGGCCCGTCGCGAGGCCCTGCCGAGCTCCGACATCGACAGCGCCGTCGTGTGGTTTGACTCGGAGTCCGAGAACGGCAAGGGCGCTGGCGATGCCATCCGAGAGCGTCTGCTGGCGATCACGCGTGACGTGGCGTCGGGCCTGATGAAGGGCGGGCTGCGAATCGATGAGCACGGCGCCAACGCCTCCGATGTTCCGTTTGTGCGGTCTCTGTCGTCCTGGCAGGGGGCGGCGCGGACCTGGCTTGCCGAGCCCACTCGGGAGAAGGCGGTGCTCCTGGCCTCGGTGCTCGTCGACAGTCGGCCGGTGTGGGGAGTTCACCGAGGAACGCCGGTGGCCGACACCTTCGAGCTGGCGCCCGCAAGCCCGGCACTCCTGCGGCTGATGGGACGCTTCGCGCTCTCGCACCGCCCCCCGACGGGTTTTTTCCGCGGCTTGGTCGTCGAGCACAGCGGCGCGCACCGCGGCCGTCTGGACCTCAAGACCGGCGGTGTGCTCCCGATCGTCGATCTGGCACGCTGGGGCGCGATGGCCGCGGGCGTGACCAGCGCATCGACTCCCGAGCGCCTGCGCGCGGCGGGCGCGGCCGGGACCCTCTCACCGTCGGACGCACACACCCTGCTCGACGCCTTCGAGCTGATCAACAACCTGCGCCTCGAACATCAGGTTGGCCAGCTTCGCGCCGGCCGCCCACCCGACGACCACGTCGATCCCGTGGAGCTCAGCACGCTCATGCGAACCCATCTCAAAGACGCCTTCCGGGCGGTGACCTCGATCCAGAAGCGGATCGGGTCAGAGCTCGACGTCGGGGTGAGGTGACGGGAGTGGGTCAGGACTGGCGCGTGTTCAGGCCGGCGATCTGGCTGGCAATGCTGGGGATCGCGGTCTGCCTGGTCAACGTGTACGTCGGTATCGGGCTCCTCGGTGGGGCGATCGGGGTGGGGCTGCGGATCAGGGTCCGGCGCCGGCGCGCCCGCGACTAGTTCTGCTCTCCTCGGGCCACCGCCATGCACGCCTCGCAGCGGGGCCACGGCGGGTTCCACGGATAGCCGGTGACATCCTTGCCGCACAGAGCGGTGTCGGGATCCTCGTCTGAGACCAGGTGGCAGAGCTCCTCGAAGCCGCCGTCGTTGATCCGCGGAACGTTGAGGCATCCCGGATGAACGTTGGGCGCGATCGTCGGCGAGCTCGGCACCGAGCCAGGATAACTCGGCCCCGGACACGGTCCGCCGGAGACGGGCTGCCCCTAACCGACCGCCCGCAGATGCGAGAACGGCCTGCCGTCACGCAGCTCGCGGACGACCGCCTCCACCAGTCCCTCGCCGCCGACCGCCCGGCCGTCGGTGACCGCCGAGACCAGCGCCCGCTTGCTCTCGATCAGCCGCGCCATCGTCTCGTCGATCGTCTGAGCGGCGAGCAGATACCAGGCGGTGACGGCGTCGCGCTGGCCGATCCGGTGGCAGCGGTCCTCGGCCTGGTCGTGCATCGCCGGCGTCCACTCGAGCTCAAGAAAGGCGACGTTGGAGGCGCGGGTCAGGGTTATCCCCTGGGCGGCCACCCGGGTCGCGCACACGATCAGAGGTGGGCCGTCCGGTTGCTGAAAGCGGGCGATCGCCGCCTCGCGGGCCTCGATCGAATCGCTGCCGAAAAGGTGCAGGGCGTCGGGGAAACGGGCCAGAACGGCGCGCTGGACCTCGACATGGCGGGCGAATACGACCAGCGGCTCGCCGGAGGCCAGGAAGTCATCGATCCAAGCCAGGGCGGCCGGCAGCTTGCCCTTGCCCGCCAGCTGCTGCAGAGCTCCGAGCTGGGCGAGGCGCTTGGCTCTGAGGGTGGCGGCGATCTTGGCGTTCAGTTGTGATAGATCGAGCGGCTGGGAACGCAGCCAGGCGATGACGTCACGCTCGGCGAGCCGGTACTCGGTCTGATTGGTGAGCGACACCGGGACGACGACCTGACGCTTGGCAGGCAGCTGGGGGAGGACCTCGGACTTGAGCCGGCGTACGAAGCAGTGCCGGCGCAGATGCCAGTGCAGGCGCTCCTCGCTGGCCTGTTCGCGAAATTCCCGCGCGAAGCGAGCTCCCGAGCCGAAGTCCTCCAGGCGCCCGATCACCCGCAGCTGGGCGATCAGCTCCTCGGCGTGGTTGAGGACCGGGGTTCCGGTCAGCGCCAGGCGCAGTCCGTCGTGCGGCACCGCGCTCGCGAGCTTGCGGACGGCGTGGGTGCGCTTGGCGTGGGGGTTCTTGCAGTAATGCGACTCGTCGACGACCAGCGCCTGGGGGCGCAGGCGAGACAGGGCCTCGCGATGGGCGGCGACGATCTCGTAGTTGAGGATCGTGATCTCGCCGGTGGGGGGCACCGCGCAGCGTCCGTTGATGACCGCCACCGAGCGGTGCGGGAGCCAGTGCTGGGCCTCGCGCTGCCACCCGAGCTTCATCGACGCTGGACAGACGACGACTGCCGGATACGCGTTGTCTGACTCGAGCGTGGCCAGCGCCTCGACGGTCTTGCCCAGGCCCTGCTCGTCGGCGAGGAAGACACGGCGGGCCTCCAGGGCATACCGGACCGCGACCCACTGGAAGGGAGCGAGCTCGCCGCCCAGTGCGGAGGCCGGGTCGGGCAACGGCTCGGCATGGGTGGCTCGCGAGCGGCGTACCGCTCCGGCGGCCGCGGCGTGCTCGGCTCGCAGCTCCTCGAGCGCTTCGAGCGCACGCCCGTCGACCTGTACGGCGTGGCGTGCCAGGAAGGCGTCGAGCGACTCGACCACCCAGGGGTCGAGGGCGAGCGCCCGCGTGCCGGCTGAGCCGGGGAGGCGCTCGAAGGCCAGTCCGATCTCGGGATCCCAGATGACCTCGAGGCGCAGCTGCTCGCCGTCGACGCTGCGAAACCACACCAGGCGCGCGGGCGGCGGCTCCACGCCGTGCTCGACCAGCGCCAGGCAGCGCTCGGCCCCGGGGTCGAGCTTGGCCGAGGGCTGAGCGCGCAACGCCGCCCCCGCACCCGCCGTCAGGGGGACGAGGAGCCTGCCCTCGTGCACCACCGAGTCCTCCTGGAGCTCGTCCGGAACCGGCCCGGCGAGCGTCCGTAGCGCCCACCATCCCCGGCCGTCGTACCGGATCGTCGAGACGTGGCCGATCCATCGCCGGCTGACGCCCTCGAGCCAGAGACGGACGGCGCCATCCACCGAGAGCTCCGGGTAGCGCTCGAGGATCTCGGCGACTTTCATCGCCGCCCAATCCGACGCCGGCGCCGACCACTCCCGGCTGTCCCAGTCAAAGCGGCGGTGCGGGAGCATCCGGCAGAGCTCGACCAGCGTCCGGTCGTAGGGAAACGAGAGGACGACCAACGGCTCACCGTCGGCGGCGGGCCGGAGCTCGACGTTGGGGCGGTCTGAGACGAGCTCCACGGGGTCAGCTGCGGGCGAGCTCGCGCTCCTGGGGATCCGCGGCCCGAGCCGCGCCGCCGGCGTCCGGCGAGGTCTCGCTCAGGCGCTCGGCGGTGGCGCGGGCGGTTTCACGCGCCCACGGGGACGTGGTCACTACGCCGAGGAAGAGCATCAC
>JBAPXO010000723.1:0-4076 GCA_049284255.1 Solirubrobacteraceae bacterium
GCCGGCGCCAGCCAGCAGCTGATCCGCCGGATCGGCCTTCGCAACGTCTCCCTGGCGGGAACCGTTCTCGCCGCGATCGGGATGGTCGTGCTCACCCAGCTCCCCGTCGACGGCAGCTACGTCTCCGATCTGCTCGTGGGCCTGATCCCGTTGAGTATCGGAATGGGGCTGGTGTTCGTGCCCATCACCCTGATGGGAACCAGCGGAGTCCGCGACGAGGACTCGGGGCTGGCCTCTGGGCTGTTCAACACCGCCCAGCAGGTCGGCGGCTCGCTCGGACTGGCCATCTTGTCCACCCTGGCGGCCAGCCGCACGAGCTCGCTGCTACACGGCAGCGGCCTCCTGCATCCGCTCCAGGCGCGCGTCGCCGGCTACCACGTGGCCTTCCTGGCGGCGGCGATCATGCTCGGTACGGCAGCCGTCATCCTCGTCGTCGGGCTCCGACGCAGCCACATGCGCGAGGTCGAGCGCACCCTCCATCCGGCGGCCGACCCGGCGCCGAGCGTGGCGTGACAGCGCATCTGGCCCATGGAAGTAGGAGAATCCGATCTCAGGATGGAGGAAGAGCCCAGACGGCTGCGCGCCGACGCCGAGCGCAACCGGCGGCTGTTGCTCGACGCCGCCACCGAGATGTTCTGTGAGCGAGGGCTGGACGTAGGGGTCGGCGAGATCGCTCAGCGGGCTGGCGTGGGCCGCGGCACGCTATTTCGCAACTTCCCCTCCAAGGAGCACCTGATCGCGGCGATCGTCGTCGAGGGGATGTCCGAGTCGGCGGCCCGGGGACGGGCGGCGCTCGAGGCGCCCGACCCCGGTGAGGCACTGTTCGCGCTGATCGACCAGTCAGTCGACCGGTCGCTGGCCGATCGGGCGATGTTCGAGGCCCTCGATGACGTCTGGCTGGCCAACGAGGAGATCCGCGCCGCCCACGCCGAGCTCATGAGCGTGCTCGACCAGCTCGTGGTGCGCGCCCAGGAGGCCGGGGCGGTGCGTGCGGACGTCGGCGCCGTCGACGTTCTGATGATGATCAAGGGAGTGTGCGAGGCCGCGAGCTCCTTCGCCGACATCGACCCTGAGATCGCCATGCGCCAGCTCGATCTCGTCCGCGCCGCGATCAGCCCCCAGGAGGGGCAGCGGCCGCTTCGTGGGCGCCGGCCGGCGATCGACGAGCTCAAGCCGGTCGTGCCCAAGGCCCCGGCCCCGGCCGTGGCCTCAGAACCGGCCGTGGCCTCAGCGCGGGCCGTGGCCTCAGCGCCAGCCGTGGGCGAGGCCCCAGCGCCGGCCCGAGCCTCCTAGCGGCACCACCCCGACGTGGGCGCTGTTTCCGACCTGACATGTCGGTTTTTGCGCCCACGTCGCCGGAGGAGGCGGCCGTGTCAGGCGATCCGGGCCTCCAGCGCCGCGAGCTCGATCCGCTCCGCCCGGTCGTCCACCCATTCAAAGAGAGCCGGCGTCGTCACCACCCCCGCGCGAACGCCCGAACGGAAATCGCGCTGCACCCGGTCGCGGACCCCCTCCCCGCGCCGGTCGGAGTCAAAGCGCTCGACGTCGAGACCGAGCTCCTCGGCGCGATTCCACAGGTGCGGGTCCTCGAGCCGCGCCTGATCGGCGAACAGCGAGTCATGCATCTCCCAGAAGCGACCCTGCAGTCCCGCCGCCTCGGCGGCGCAGGCCGCCGGCCAGGCCCGGGGATGGCTGGAGCGCACCGGGAAGTGGCGAAAGACCACGCGGCATTCCAGCGGCTCCAGTCGGGCGTGCAGGACGGCGCAGAACGGGCACTCGAAGTCGGCGTAGACGATGACGACCGCCGCCCCCACCGGGCCTCGGATGTGGTCGTCCTCACCGGGAGGCGGAAGCGGCGCGGAACCGAGCTCGGCCACGGCGGCTGGGGCGCCTCCGGCTAGTCGGCCAGGGCGTCGAAGATCAGGTTCGCCCCGGGCAGGTCACCGGGCGAAGCCGCTTGATAGCTCCAGCGCACGACCCGGTCGGGGCCGACGATGACCAGCGCGCGCTGGGGAAAGCCGCCGTCGTGGTAGACCCCGAAGGCGCGACAGGTCTCGCCCTTGGGCTCGAAGTCGGAGAGCTGCTCGATGCTCACGCCAAGCTGCCTGGCAAACGCCGTCTGGGAGTAGGTGGCGTCGCAGGAGACTCCGAACATCGTGGCGCCCTGCTCGTTGAGGTCGCCGAGGACCTCCTGGTAGAGGTTGAGCTGGTCGGTGCAGACCGGGCTGAAGGCAAACGGATAGAAGACCAGGACGGTCGTCTTGCCCTCCAGATCGGCCGGCGTGAAGTCGCTGTCGTCGCCGCGCTTGAGCGTGAAGTCGGGGACCGGAGTCCCGGACTCGATCACCGACGCAGGCCGAGCTCGCGGATCACCGTGCGGTAGCGCTCGAGATCCGAGCTCTGCAGGTAATTGAGCAGCCGGCGCCGGTGTCCCACCAGCATCAGCAGTCCGCGGCGCGAATGATGGTCCTTACCGTGGGTACGCAGGTGATCGGTGAGCATGTTGATCCGCTCGGTGAGCAGCGCAACCTGAACCTCGGTCTTGCCGGTGTCGGTCTCGGTGTCGCCGAACTTGGCGACGAGCTCGGTTTTGCGTTCCTGGGTCAGGGCCATGCGGCCGCTGAGGCTAGCAGAGCCATCGCGGCCCGCCGCCGGCCCTCAAACCGCCCGCGCCCTCGTCTCCTGGACATCGAGGCGCATCTGCTCGACCAGGGCCTCAACCGTGTGAAACCGCCGCTCCCCGCGCAGCCGGGAGAGGAAGTCGATCCGTAGCGTGCGACCGTAGAGGTCCTCGTCGCGATCGAGCAAGTAGGCCTCCACGAGCACCGCGCGGCCGGTACCGAAGGTCGGGCGTACGCCGACGTTGACTGCGGCCAGCGCGCCGTCGGCCCGAGCGGCGTAGACGCCGTGGCCGGGACACACCAGCCGCTCGTCGGGGACGATGTTGGCGGTTGGGAAGCCGAGCTCGCGCCCCCGCCGGTCGCCGGTGACCACCTTTCCCCGCAGCTGGAAGGGCGCGCCCAGGAAATGGCTGGCGCGATCGACGTCGCCGGCTTGCACGAGAGCGCGGATGTGGCTGGAGGACACGACCTCCCCGTCGACCTCGACGAGCTCCACGACCCGGGTTTCAAAGCGGGGCTCGGCCCCCAGCATGTCGGTGTCCCCGGCCGCCCCGTGACCGAAGCGAAAGTTCTCCCCCACCGAGACATGGGTCGCCTGCATCTGCCCGACCAGCACCTGGTCGATGAAGGCCCGCGGACTTTGAGCGGCGAAGCGCTCGTCGAACGGGATCACGACCAGCTCCCGCACCCCGAGCCCGGCCACGAGCTCGATCTTGACCTCGAGGCTGGTGAGCAGCCTGGGCGCCGCCTCGGGGCGGATCACGGCCAGCGGGTGAGGCTCGAAGGTCAGGACGGTATCGCTGCCCGCGATCACCTCACGGTGGCCGAGATGGACGCCGTCGAACTCTCCGACGGCGACTCGCCGCGGGCGTGGCTCAGCGTCCCCGAGCTTGGTCACCTGCATGGCCGGAAGCCTAATCTCCTCGCTCGCGCGGGCCGCTCCCGGCACGTTCGCCGGCAATGGACCACCGCTATCCGCGAAAGCCCACGACCGGGCGCAGGGCGTCCCCCTCGGGCTCGGCGAGCGCGATGAGCCCCTCCTCATCGGTGAGGCGCACCGTGCCCGCAGGCGATTCGGGCGCGGGCGATTCGGGCGCGACGACCCCCGAGCCGTGCCCCGCCCGGCGAGCGTCCTCGCCCTCAAGCCGGACCTCGGGCAGGAAGGCCAGCGCCTCGTTGAGGGCGATCGGGCGCCCGGGGTCGGCAGCGGCGACGTCAAAGCTCCCGATCGCCGTCCGGCGAAGACTCTCGCAATAGGCGTCGCCGAGATCGGCGATCAGGCTGCGCACATAGGTGCCCGAGGAGCACTCGATCACGAACGCCCGCCGATCCTCCCGCTGCCAGAGCTGCTCGAAGCGGTAGACCTCGATCGCGCGCTCGGCGAGCTCGACCTCCTCCCCGGCCCGCGCCAGCTCATAGGCGCGGCGTCCGCCAACCTTGACCGCCGAATAGGCC
>JBAPXO010000724.1:0-3065 GCA_049284255.1 Solirubrobacteraceae bacterium
CGCTGGGGGCGGTCTGGGTGGGCGCGCTCTGGGGAGCGGCCGAGGTGCTCGCGGTCGGGGGCTGAGCGGGCGGCTGAACGGGCGCGGGCGAAGCGTGAACCTGGGGGTGATGGTGCGCCGCCGGACGATTGCGGTGCGCGTGCGGGCGAGCCCGATGGGAGCGGTCGGTCGCCGGTCGGTGTACCGCCGTGGTCGCGCGGACCTCCCGGGAGTGACCGCGGAAGGCGTGCGAAGCCGCCTCGGCGAGGACGATCGTGAGGGCGATCATTGCGCCGATCAGCCCGCGGTTGGCGAGTCTCATCCGTCTGAGGCCGGCGTCGCGGGCCTCGGCAGTTGCTGCAGACGGAGTCGAGGCCATCGACGGTTCACTCTGGCGGCGGTTTCTAAAGACGCATTTACCTAAGTGTGAGAACTCTCTTTTGCCGCGTTTGCAGCGATGAAACCGCTCTTATGATGGGCTCGTGCCCAACATCGTCGTGATCGAGGACGAGCCGGGGATCGTCGACTTCATCGACCGGGGACTAAGCGCACGGGGATTTCAGGTTCAGACCGCGCTGGACGGTCGCCGGGGGCTCGATCTCGCCCTGGGCGAGCAGGTCGAGCTGGTCGTGCTCGATCTGATGCTCCCCTTGCTCAGTGGCCGTGAGGTCCTCGCCGAGCTCGTCAAACAGCGACCCGGGTTGCCCGTGATCGTCCTCACGGCGCGGGGCGAGCTCGAGGACCGCGTGGACGGCCTCGAGGCCGGGGCCGTTGACTATGTGGTCAAACCGTTCGCGCTCGCCGAGCTCGAGGCCCGCATCGGTGCCCAGCTGCGAGCTGCCCGCCAAGCTCCGGCCACGACCTTGCGGCGTGCCGGCCTGGAGGTGGATCTCCTCGCCCGGAGAGTGCGGGTCAATGGCCGGGAGGCACGCCTTTCCAACACTGAATTCGATCTGCTGGCGTACTTCATGAACCATCCTGGGCGGGTGTTGAGCCGGACCCAGATTCAGCGGGCGGTGTGGGGCTATGACCACGATCCCTCGACCAACGTCGTCGACGTGTACATCGGCTACCTCCGACGCAAGCTCGGCGACGAGGACCAGCCGGCGCCGATCAAGACGGTGCGCTCCGTCGGCTACCAGCTCGAGGACCGGGCGTGATCCGGCGTTCGAGCCTGCGCTGGCGCCTTGTGGCCTGGGTCACGGGGGTGCTCTTGATCACGTCGGCGGCGATCTTCGTGGTCATCTACGAGCGCGCGAGCAGTGAGCTGCGCTCGCAGATCGACTCCGACGTGACCGGAGATGCAAACCAGCTCTCCCAGGCCGTGCGATCGCTGCGGCCGACGTCTCCCCACGACATGCTGCTGCAGATTCAGCGATACGTCCGCGCGCAGCCGTTCACCGGCACGTCGTCGCTGCTGTTCGCCGTTGTCCCCGGCGCGGGCACGGTCAGCAACCATCCGGAGCTGCTCGGTGACGCCACCCCCGATGACGGGGAAAGCGTGACCGAGCAGGATCACGAGAATCAGCTCGGCCACAGCCTGCGGACGGGAAGCCTGGGGCTCACCACCCGGCACGCCCCCGACGTGGGGGCGGTGCGCGTCGATGAGCACGTGGTGCCGACGCGGTTCGGTCCGGTTCGGATTGGGGCCGGCGAGCCGCTGATCATCGTCACGCGCGCCCAGCGGAGCATCGCCAAGTCATTCATCATCGCCGGCGTCGTGGCTCTCGCCGTGGCGCTGCTGGCTTCGTACCTGGCCGGGGCGTCGGTGTCGTTGCCGTTGCGCCGCATGGCCAAGGTCGCGGGCAAGGTCGACGACGGCGACCTCCATCCCCGAATGAAGGTCCCCGACACCGCCAGCTCGGAGATCCGCGTGCTCGCCGAGTCCTTCAACCACATGCTCGACCGGCTCGCCCAGGCCTTCGCCGCGCAACGGGACTTCATCGCCGATGCCTCCCACGAGCTGCGAACCCCCATGACGGTGATCGCCGGTCAGCTTGAGGTTCTCGCCAGCATGCCGCACCCCGATCGCGACGAGGTCGCCCGCGTCCATCGCCTCGTCTCGGCCGAGATCGCCCGGACGTCGCGGCTGGTGGACGACATGCTGTTCCTCTCCCGTTCTGAGCGAGACGACTTCCTGCGCCTCCAGGAGCTTGATCTGGACCCCTTCGTGCACGACTTGTGGGCGGGCGCGAGCGTTGGCGAGAATCGCCGCTTCGAGCTCTCCCGGGTCCCCACGTTGACGCTCATCGCCGATCCCGACCGGGTCGCCCAGGCGCTGCGCAATCTGATCGCAAATGCGATCGAGCACACCCACGGTCCGGACGGGTTGGTCGCGCTAGAGGTCGAGCTCAGGCCGGGCGGGATCGTGCGCTTCGCGGTCTCCGATGACGGTCCGGGGATCGCCGCCGATGAGCGAAAGCGGGTGTTCGAGCGCTTTCATCGCACCGACCAGGCCCGCGATCGTGCTGGCGGGGGCGCCGGGCTGGGGCTGGCCATCGTGCAGGCGATCGCGGAGGCCCACGGCGGCACCGTCGGCATCGAACCGTCGGACGCGGGCGGAGCCAGGTTCGAGCTCGATCTTCCCCGAGCCCGTCCCCCAGTGAGCCCTAGATACTCCGCCCGGCCTCCTGCCAGTACCGCTCGCGAATCCTCCGCTTGAAGATCTTGCCCGACTCCTCCCGCGGGAGGTTGTCGTCGAAGACGACGGCCCGCGGGACCTTGAAAGCGGCAAGGCGCGCGCCGAGGTGGTCGCGTACGGCCGTCTCGGTGAGACCGGCGGCGGGGTCGGCTTCGACGTGGGCGGCGAGGGCCTCGCCGAAGGAGTCATCGGGGATGCCGAACACCGCGACATCGCGCACGCCGTCGAGCTCGAGCAGGCAGGCCTCGATCTCTGCCGGGTAGATGTTCACCCCGCCCTAGATGACCATGTCGCGGACCCGATCTGAGAGGTGCAGGAAGCCGTCGGCGTCGACGTGACCGACGTCTCCGATCGTGATGTAGCCGTCGCGCTCTATCTCCCGTCGCTTGTCCGGCTGGTCCAGGTAGGTGAAGCCCGGCCAGTAGTCAGGCGGGCGGATGTAGAC
>JBAPXO010000725.1:0-5281 GCA_049284255.1 Solirubrobacteraceae bacterium
GTCCTGGAGAACACCGGCGTCGGCGCCTACAACGGTGCCGGACCGGCGCTGACCAATAAACAGCTGCTCGCCGCCGCGGGCTCGATCGTCCAGGTCGAAGCGCGCCACGCCGCGTCGATTGCGCTTCTGACCAACATGAAGATCACGCCCAACGGCGCCTTCGACAAGCCGCTGACCATGGCGCAGGTTCTCCCCAAGGTCAAGCCGCTAATCAAGAAGTAGCGACCCCCCCACTGTGGCCGTGCGATCCGCGATCCCTCCTCCTCCGCGGGTCGCCGGCCACACCTTCGGGCGGGGTCAGCCTAAGCTTCACGTCTTGATCCGTTCACCACTCAGTTTTCGCAAACCGCGACCCGACCTCCACGGTCTGGCCGACGAGGACCTGATGGCACTCGTGCATGAGGGCGAGGCTCAAGCCTTCGAGGTCATCTTCGACCGCCACGCCGACGCCGCCTTTTCCCTCGCATACCGGATGTGCGGTCGTCGCGGGATGGCCGAAGACGTCCTCCAGGACGCGTTTCTGTCGCTGTGGCGAAGCGGGGCACGCTATGACCGCACGCGCGGGAGCGTCCGCTCCTGGGTCCTGGGCGTGGTCCACAACCGCGCCATCGACGCCTTCCGGCGCGACACAGTTCGGACTGGTCGTGACATTCGCGACGACGAAGCCACCGAACGGCTGCCCGCCCCGGTGAACATCGAGACCGAGGTCCAGCGCCGTGACGAGGCCACCCAGGTGCGCCGTGCCCTCGATGATCTTCCTCCCGACCAGCGCAAGGTCATCGAGCTGGCATATTTCGGCGGCTTCACGCATAGCCAGATCGCGGAGATGCTCGATCTTCCCACCGGGACCGTGAAGGGACGCATGCGTCTGGGACTCACCAAGCTGCGACTCGCGCTCGGTGACGTCTTCGGCGGCGTTGCTATGACAGGGAGTGGATGATGAGCGACTCGGACCGGCATAACGGGGATCGCGACTGCGGTGGCGACGTCGCCGCCTACGCGCTGGGCTCGCTGGACCGGGCCGAGGCGGCGGCCTTCACCCGGCACCTCGAGTCATGTGCGGCGTGCCGGGATGATCTTGCGGGGTTTCAGGGAGTGGTCGATGCCCTCCCAATGAGCGTGCCGGTTCATCCCCTCCCCCCGGGCGTACGCCAGAGGGTGCTCGATGCCGTCCAGAGCTCGTCGGTGGCCCAGCCTGAGGGGCGCCGAGCAGCGCGCGCTCGCCAGCGTTCGGCGAGCTGGCGTGTGGCACGGCCGGCGCTGGCCTTCGGGGCGGCGGTCGTACTGGCAGTGGCCGTCTTTGTCGGCTTTCAGCTCAATACGTCTTCGACCCCGTCAGCACGGGTCATCAGCGCCCAGGTCACCGGCCAGGGCACGGCCCAGCTCCGGGTGACCGGAAGCCGCGGCGAGCTCGTGCTCCACAGCTTCTCGCCCCCACCGGCTGGGCAGGTCTATGAGGTCTGGCTCAAGCGGCCGGGCAAGTCGCCTGCCCCGACGTCGGCGCTGTTCAGCGTCACCGCCGACGGCAGCGGCGATGTCGACGTACCCGGGAGTCTGCGCGGGGTGACGCAGGTGATGGTGACCCCGGAGCCCGCGGGCGGTAGCCGTGTCCCGACCCATCCCCCGGTCGTCCAGGCCAATCTGACCTGAGCGCTCGGCCGCGCCGACCTCGGCGCCGGCCCGGCACCAACTGAGCCTCCCTCCGCCCGGCCGCACCGGGCGGGCGATGATCCAAAACCGGCCCGCTCACGTAGGAACAAGAGCCAGCGAAATCAATCGATCGGAGCATCGAATGTTGGGACTCGACAATCCAATTCATATCCTTTTCGTCCTCATCGTGCTGCTGCTCGTCTTCGGCGCCAAGCGCCTGCCCGAGATGGGCAAGTCGATGGGCGAGGGCCTGCGCGGTTTCAAGGACTCCATCAGCGGCGAATCCTCGGTCAACCCGATGACCGCCGATGATCACGCGCCTCAGCGGGTCGAGGAGCTGACCCCCGCGGCCCCGGTCGCGCCCGCCGTGACCGTTGGGCCCACCCCCGAGCGCGAGCCCGTCGCCGAGCCCACGCGGGTCGGCACCGCCGCCTAGTCGCAACCGCTTCGTCGAGAACAAGGAAGCTGGCCATGCAGATGCCAAGCGCGATCGCCCCTGCCGCCTTGCGGCCGGTGAGCCACGACACCCAGATGGGGATCGTGGATCACCTTGAGGAGCTGCGGGCGAGACTGATCGTCTCGCTGCTCGCAGTCGGGGTCGCGTTTGGTTTCTGCTTCTGGCAGAACCACGAGATCCTCAAGCTCGTCGACAAGCCGCTGGCCCACAACACCCAGCAGCAGGTCCGTGAGGGCCACGGACCTCTCGGAGCGACGTATACGGTCCAGCAGAGCACCCGGGACGTGGCCAAGCAGCTCACGACCGTGGTCGGCGTGCTCAAGACCCAGCCCCACCAGGCGGCCGTCACGGCGTCTCTGGGGCAGGTGCAGAAGAGCCTCAATCGCGACGTGAAGAGCCTCTCGGCTGCTCCTCAGGGAAACCGTCCCGTGACCCTCGGCATCGGCGAGCCCTTCAACACGACGGTGATGGTCACGCTGATCTTCGCGTTGATCCTGTCGCTACCCGTGTTGCTTCTCCAGGTCTACGGGTTCCTCATGCCGGCCTTCGAGCCCGCCCAGCGACGGCGGATGCTTCCGATCACCCTCGCCATCCCGGTCCTGTTCGCCGCGGGGGTCGCCTTCGGATACGAGGTCGTGCTTCCGGCCGCCCTGCACTTCTTCCAGAACTTCAACAGTGGCGAGTTCAACGTCCTGGTTCAAGCAAGCCAGTACTACAAGTTCGCGGCCATGACCCTGCTCGCCATGGGACTGCTGTTTCAGGTGCCGGTGGCGATCATGGCCGTCACCCGGGCGGGCATCATCACGCCCCGGCAGCTGCGCAAGAATCGCCGCTGGGCGATCCTCGCCTGCTGCCTCGTCGCCGCCATCCTCCCCGGTGACGCGATCACGATGCTGCTCGAGACCCTGCCCTTGTACATCTTGTTCGAGGCCAGCGTTCTGATCGCGACCATCAGCGAGCGGCGGGCGCGGGGCCGCGTGGCCGAGCCGGATCCAGACCAGACGCTCTAGGACCCTGTGGAGCCCCGATGAGGATCGCGATCGTAGGCGCAGGCGTCTCGGGCCTGGTGACAGCACATCTGCTGGCTCGTGAGCACGAGGTGACGCTGTTCGAGGCCGCGGACTACGCGGGTGGGCACACCAACACCATCCGGGTCGATACGGCCCACGAGACCCATCACGTCGACACCGGCTTCATCGTCTTCAACGACCGCAACTACCCGAATTTCGAGCGGCTCCTGGCCCGGCTCGGAGTGGCCTCGCAGCCGTCGTCGATGACCTTCAGCGTCAGCGACGGCCGCGGCGACTTCGAGTACAGCGGCGCCTCCCCCAATGGTCTGTTCGCCAAGCGGGCGCACCTCCTCACGCCGTGGTTTCACCGCATGATCGCCGACATGGCGCGCTTCAACCGGTCCGCGCGCGAGCTTCTGCACCGCGACGATACGGGACCTTCACTGGGGCGCTGGCTCGAGGAGCAGCGCTTTTCGCGCCCATTTATCGAGCGCCTGATCGTTCCCCAGGCATCGGCTGTCTGGTCCGCAGACCCCCACCAGATGTGGACCTTCCCCGCCCGGTTCATGGTGGAGTTTTTCGATAATCACGGGATGCTCTCGTTCCGGGATCGACCGCGCTGGCGCACCGTACGCGGTGGCTCGGCGCGTTACGTAGAGGCTTTGGTGGGCCAGTTTGCAGGACGGCTGCGGCTGAACACTCCCGTCTCGGCGGTCTCACGTGCCGGTGAGCACGTCCTGATCACCCCTCGCGGCGGCGATCCCGAGCCCTTTGACGAAGTCGTGCTCGCGACCCACTCCGATCAGACGCTGGCGATCCTCAGTGACGCCTCTGACCGTGAGCGCGAGATCCTGGCCGCGGTGCCCTATCAGCCTAACGAGGCGGTGCTCCACACCGACACACGAATGCTCCCTCGCCGCCGGCGGGCGTGGGCGAGCTGGAACTACCACCTCCTCGATCGCCCCGAATCCCAGACGGCCGTCACCTACCACATGAACCGCCTGCAATCGCTGAGCACGGACCGCGAGTTCTGCGTGACGCTCAACCGGACGGGCGAGATCGATCCGCGCAAGGTCATCCGCACGATCCGCTACGCCCACCCCGTGTACACGGCGGCGGGTGTGGAGGCACAGGGGCGGTTTGAGCAGATCAACGCCCGTAACCGGACCCACTTTTGCGGCGCCTACTGGGGCTGGGGCTTTCACGAGGACGGCGTCGTCAGTGCCCTGCGGGTCGCCGAGCGCTTCGGGGTCCGGCTATGAGCGCCGTGACGACGCCGACTCCGCGGCCCCCCACCATCGAGGGGCTCGTCTCGCCGCCGGCCAGCGCCATCTACAGCGGCACCATCCGCCACCGGCGCCTGGAGCCTCGCAAGGAGTTTCAGCACAGCATGGCGATGGTCTACCTCGATCTGGCCGAGCTCCCGATGCTGCTCGGCGGTCGCCTGCTCGCCTCCGGTCCGGGCCCGCTGCGGTTCCGCCGCCATGACTACTTCGGCGACTCATCGCTACCGCTCGACCTCGCGGTGCGCGAACGAGTCAACGAGCTCGGTGGCGTGCGCCCCACCGGGCCGATCCGCCTGCTCACCCAGCTGCGGTCCTTCGGTCTGTGCTTCAACCCCGTGAGCTTCTATTACTGCTTCGATACCTCCGGTGGTCAGCTGCAGAGCGTCTTGGCCGAGGTGACCAACACGCCATGGGGCGAGCGCCATTCCTACCTCCTCAGCGACTCCGCGGGCGACGAGGGCGCGACAGTGGTCTCGGGCACCTTCGCCAAGCAGCTTCACGTCTCGCCGTTCATGGGCATGGACCACATCTACGAGGCCCGCGCCAGCACGCCGGGATCGACGCTGTCGGTCCACATCGCGAGCCTGCGCGGCGGTATGCCCGGTTTCGACGCGACCCTCTCGCTCACGCGCGAAGAACTGAGTGCCTCCGCCGTCAGGCGGATGACGCTGCGCTACCCAGTGGCAACCCTGCGCGTCCTGGCACTCATCTACGGCCACGCGGTGGGTCTCAAGCTGGCCGGCGCACGGGTCCACCCCCACCCCGAGGGACCACGATGAGCTCCCCCCCGCCCCGCGGCTGGCGCGGCCTGGCGATGCTGCTGCTCAGGATGATCCGCGTCGGCAGCCTGACGATCGTCGAAGGCGATCGCCGAAGGA
>JBAPXO010000726.1:0-2606 GCA_049284255.1 Solirubrobacteraceae bacterium
GTCCTCAGGCTCCTCGACCCTCAGCGTCAGCCCGACGATGTCGTGGGTGAGCTCGGTGACGGCGGTGACCGCCGCGACCCCGTCGCGGATCGCGTTCTCGAGTCGATAGTTGTCGGGGTCGTAGTGCAGCAGCTCGATCGTCACGTCTGACTCGGGCATCGCCCGGCACATGAGCGCGTAGCCGTTGCCGCGCTCGGTGTCAGAGAGCGCGAAGCTGCTGTAGGGCTTCAGGTCGACGTCGCCGGAGAGCAGGTAGCACTTGCACGCCGAGCATTGGCCCTCCCGGCAACCGTAGGCGAGGTTGTAGCCCTGGCGAAACGCGGCATCGAGCACCGTCTCCTGCGCGCCGCAGTCGATCTCCTCGCCGATCGGCTCCAGGCGAACCCGCGGGCTCACAACACCGCGTGGGCGAGGTCCAGCGGGACCGCGCCGTCCTGGGTGGGGACATCTGACCAGTCCCCACTCGGCAGCCCGAGCTCACGCGCCACGCGGATGTTCGGGCTCTGCAGCGTGAGGTTGTGGGCGCGGATGTCAGACAGCGTCCAACGGTGCTCGTCGTTGAGGTGGGGCTGGCCGATCAGCGTCTCGCCATCGGAGCGCACGAACCCGAGCTCGGATATGACCTCCGAGGCCTCTCGCCCGTGGTAGCGGTCCAGGTAGTTGCGATCGCCGGTATAGCGGCCGGGGTTTGACTCGTCGAGCCAGCGACACTCCTTGGAGCAGTAAAAGCGAGTGCGCTGCCCGACAACGCGGTGCACGCGGTCCGCCTCGGACACGCAGAGCCCCTGGCAGGTCCAGCAGAACGGCGGCGCCGTGTTGATGAACTCGAGCGGGAGAAAGCCGTTGCCGGGATCGGCGCCGTGACGGAAGGCCTCCCAGAAGCCGCCGTACTGCGCGTACCACCCCGGGTACTTGGACTCGAACCATTCGAAGTCGCGCTCGTCAAGCGGGTCAAACCGCCAGAAGCTCAGCGGCCAAGCGGCGAACGCGAGGATCGCGTGGCGATGGTGAAGGCCGTTGACGATGCGCTCACGTGCGCGCTCGAACATGTCGGGCGGGATATCGAGCCCGAGCTTGCCGAGCTTCATGATGTAGGCGCGGTGCCAGTCGTCGCGCACCCAGCGATCCCACTTGTCCAGGAACGACTCGGGGTCGGAGCGATCCTTTGAGAAGTACTCGATCACGATCGCCGAGAAGACGTCGATGAAGGCATGGTTGATCCAGAAGGCCTGTTGGAGGTCACGCTCGATCAGCGGCGCGTTGTGGTCGTCCTGCAGAACCGTGAGCAGCGTGGCGTAGCCGTTTGAGATGTGGCGGGCCTCGTCGGACTGCACTGACAGATAAGTGGTGGGGAGGGTGAAGTCGCCGTTGCGGGCGGCGACGTCCGGGGTGGCCACGAAGACCACGTTTGTGAACGCCGTCTCGGCTACCACCTGGAGGGTGAAGGCACACTGGATCGGATCTCCGACGATGAAGTGCGAGAGCATGTTGAGCCCGGGGTTGGTGAGTACCGAGCCGCTGAACGCCTTGGGTCCGAGGTTCCAGCCCGCGGGGTCGGGGACGTTCTTGGCGTACCAGCGCGCGAGCGCCATCTGCATCCCGGTGTGGCGGATCTCGTCGACGAACTGGACGTGGTAGCCGTTGCGCAGCTCGTTGTTGGGCACGGCGCTCATCAGCATCGACATGCAGCGGCCTGCCGCCACCTCGGCGTAGTTGGTGATCACGATGAAGGGCTTGAGGATCTCCAGCCACCGCTCATGCGCCTTAGCGGGCATGTCGGCGCGCACCGCGGCGTCGTGGCCGCCGTAGACGCGCTCGTCCTTCTCGAGCTCCATCGGCAGGTACTCGCGCATGATGTGGCGCATCGGGTCCTTGGCCTTGTGCGGGAACCGGTAGCGCGTCGGATAGCGGACGACGGGCTGGTGATAGTCGGGTTCCCACCCGAGCTGGGCGATCCGCTCATGGGTCTGGGTGATGCTCCGGCGTGGGGTGGCGCTCATCGCGTCCCGCACGCTACGCCTGCCGTCCGTTCGAATTCTCCGCCCGTGGACCACTTCTTGGTGCGCCGGATTTGTCACAATGTGACAATGGCGATCGAGGAATGGTCCGCCGAGTCGCTGCCGCCGGAGACGATCGCGGTCGTCCGCTCCGGGCTGGGGACGCTCATCGAGGGGATCGTCGTCGCCGTCCGGGCTCGCAGCCCGGTCTATGGCGAGGTCCTGGCCGCCCCCGAGGGAATGGGCATCCGCCTGGGAATCGAGCAGGCGATCCGTGCTTTCTTGGATGCGATCGAGAGCGGCGGCCGGCCGGCCGGGGAGACAGATGAGATCTGGCGGCGCCTGGGGGAGGCTGAGTTCCAGGCCGGGCGCAGCCTCGACGATCTGCGTGCCGCCTTTCGCACCGGGACCCGCGCGGCCTGGCGGGGCGCCGCCGACCTGGCGGTTCGCGCCGAGATCTCTGCGCCGGCGGCGATCGCGCTCGCCGAGGCGATCTTCCTCTACGGCGACGAGCTGGCCACCGACGTCGTCGAGGGGTACCTGCGGATGCAGTCCGATCAGGCCGGCGAGCGCGAGCGCCGTCGCCGCCGGCTGGCCGCGGTGCTGCTC
>JBAPXO010000727.1:0-2392 GCA_049284255.1 Solirubrobacteraceae bacterium
GACCCGCACCTCACCCATACCGGCGTGCGGTTCTGGAACCTCGCGCAGCTCCAGTACGTCAGGACCTCCGAACTTTTCATAGATCACGGCTCGGCTCATGTGTGGACCTCCAGGAGACAGGTGATGGGACTCGGTCTCGTTGACGTTACCAGGAGTGATGGGACCAAGTCCCGTATGCTGGTCTCGTGGGCCGCTGGCAACCGAACGCATCGCACCGACTCGTGCTCGCGGCTCTCGATCTGTTCGCCGAGCGGGGTTACGACAGCACGACGGTGGTCCAGATCGCCGAGCGCGCCGGGCTGACCAAGAGCACCTTCTTCCGTCACTTCCCCGATAAGCGAGAGGTGCTCTTTGGCGCAGACACGATGACCGGACTGCTCGTCGCGGGGATCGCCTCGGCGCCGGCCGAGGCAACCCCGCTCGAAGCGGTGGCGTTTGCCCTGGACGCGATCGGAAGGGAAGCCTTCCCCCCCGCCCGCCGCGAATTCGTCGCCCGCAGGCGGGCAGTGATCGCCGCCAACCCAGAACTGCAAGAACGCGAGGCGCTGAAGGCACTCAGCCTCACCACCTCGATGATTGACGCGCTCAAACAGCGCGGGGTTTGCGACCTCACCGCACAGGTCGCCTCACAGATCGGCTCGCTGGCCTGGAAGATCGCTTACGACCGCTGGATCGACGCGCCCGACGGCGAAGACTTCGGCGAGATCGCACGACGGACACTCGGCGCATTGCAAGCAGCCACTGCCTCTTGCTGACTGCCACTTCGCATGGATGCTTCTCGTCGGTGTCGCACCTGAGAGCTGATGCGTTAGGCGTCGCGATGCGCGACCCGGATCAGTGCTGCGGTTAGGGCGACGGCGGCCCAGACGCCGAGGACGGCGATCCCCGCGCCTGGGGTAAGCAGGCCGCTCGAGCGATGCACCGTGATGGCCGCTTGGGCGGCGTTTGGGAGTAGTAATTGACGCACGCCGGCCGGAAGCAGCTGGCCGAGGGTGACGCCTCCGACGACGATGAGCGTCAGGGCTGTGGTCGCGCCCGCGGTGTGGCGGATGAGGCCGCCGAGGCCGACGCCGATGATCGCGACGAGGCTTGCCGCCACGGCGCCGAAGATGATGGCTCGTGAGACGCCGGGGTGGCTGAGGGCCACCTGGATGTGCTTGCTGGCAAAGATCCGCTGGCCGAGCTCGAATCCGACGATGTCGATCAGTAGCGCGACGGGAAGCACGAACGCTGCCACGGTCGCGGCCTTGGCCACGAGCACGAGTCGCCGCGCGGGCATCGCGCTGAAGGTCGTGCGGATCATGCCGGTGGCGTATTCGGCGGTGACGGTCCGCACGGCGAGCGCGCCGAGCAGAGTGGCGGCGATGAGCACCCCGAACAGCGAAACGCTGGTCGCATCGAACGTACCGCGCTGCTGCGCGCTCATGTTGTGCCATTGGCTGACCTGCGAGAGGCTTACGAGAACGGTTAGGCCGAGGGCGACGGTCGCCGCGATCGCGGCCGTGCGCCAGGTCGAGGGCAGGGTGCGGAGCTTGGTCCACTCGGCTTTCAGGTGTCGGTTGATTTTGGTGGCTGGTCCCGTTTGCAGGGGGGCGGTGTACGTGGTCGTGCTCATGTCAGGCTCCTTGGGAAGCGCCGACCAGCTCGCCGGCGCGGTAGTCGATTGCATCTTTGGTCAGTTCGAAGAACGCCTGCTCGAGTGACGCTCTTGCTGCGGCGAGCTCGAACAGGGTGATGTCGTGGGCGGACGCGACGCCGCCGATCGCCAGGCAGTCAAGGCCGGTTACGATCAGCGCACCGTCGGGTGAGCATTCGACCGCGCCGCCGTGCAGGGTCAGGGCGTCGGCCAGGTCGGTCTGCTCGACAGCCCGGACGCGGACGCTCGGGGCGGCGTTTCGGTTGATGAATTCCTCGGTGCCGGCGTCGGCGATGATGCGGCCCTGGGCGATCACGAGCAGGTGATCGGCGGTCTGCGCCATCTCGCTCATGAGATGGCTGGAGAGGAACACCGTGCGTCCCTCTAAGGCCAGGCTCTTCATCAGGTTGCGGATCCACACGATGCCGTCGGGGTCGAGTCCGTTGATCGGCTCATCGAAGATCAGCGTGTTGGGATCACCGAGCAGCGCCGCTGCGATCCCGAGCCGCTGACTCATGCCAAGCGAGAAGGTGCCGACCCGCTTGCCGGCCACGTCGCCGAGCCCGACGAGGTCCAGCACTTCGCCGACGCGGCGGCGGTCGATGCCGTTGCTGTCGGCCAGCCAGGCGAGATGGTTCGCGGCGCTGCGACCACCGACGATCGCCTTGGCGTCCAGCAGCGCCCCGACCGACCGGAGCGGGTCGTTGTGCTCTCGGTAGGGCTTGCCGTTGACGAGCACCGAGCCGGAGCTAGGCG
>JBAPXO010000728.1:0-1602 GCA_049284255.1 Solirubrobacteraceae bacterium
GCTTGGAGGCCTCGATCGCGGCCACGAGCTTCTCGGCGGAGACCTGTCCGAACCCGGGCTGCTCGGCAATCTGCTCGGCGGTCAGGTCGTAGAAGTCCGCGGCGGTGCGCACCCAGCCGAGATCCATGAACAGGCTCACCTGCTTCTCCCCCAGCCCGTCTATGTCCATCGCTGCGACATAGTGCTTGAGCAGCTGCCAGCGCCGCCCCGGACAGTCACGGTTGGGACAGCGTGTGAACACCGAGCCCTCGGGCTTGACCGTCGGGGTGTCGCACACCGGACAGCGCTCGGGGGGATGAGGCGAGGGCGGGCGGTCAGACCGCTCGGCGACGTGCGGGGCGGGCGAAAGCACCTGAGGGATGACGTCGCCGGCGCGCAGCACGATCACCTCCTCCCCCTCACGGATGTCCTTACGCGCCAGGTCCTCCTCGTTGTGCAGGGTCGCGAGCTTGATCGTCACCCCGGCGACATGAACGGGCTCGAGCATCGCGTAGGGGTGCAGGTCTCCGAACTTGCCGGGATTCCAGCCGATGCCGTTCAACCGCGTCACCGCCGTCGTGGGCGGGAACTTCCAGGCGATCGCCCAACGAGGATCGCGCCCCACGACGCCCAGCCGCCGCTGCAACGCGAACTGGTTGACCTTGACGACCACACCGTCGATCTCGAAGTCAAGCGAGCCGCGCCGCTGCTCCCAGGCCAGGCACTGCTTGACGACTTCGTCATCGGTCCGCAGGAGCTTGACGTCCGGGTGCACCGGGAAGCGGTGGCCTCGCAACCATTCCAGCGCCTCCCAGTGGGCGTTCAGGCTCAGCCCCTCGGTGACCCCGATCGCGTAGCACCACAGCGACAGCGGGCGATCCGCGGCCAGCTTGGGATCGAGCTGGCGGATCGTGCCCGCGGCCGAGTTGCGTGGGTTCATGAAGGTTGACAATCCGGCCTCGGCACGACGCTCGTTGAGCGCGGCGAAGTCGGGCAGCGACATGTAGACCTCTCCCCTGACTTCGACGAGCGGGGGCGGGTCGTCGGTGTCGAGGCGGAGCGGGATCGACCCGATCGTCCGCAGGTTGTGGGTGACGTCCTCGCCGACCTCCCCGTTGCCGCGGGTGGCGCCGCGCTCGAAGACGCCGTCGCGATAGAGGAGCGAGATCGCCAGGCCGTCGATCTTGGGCTCGGCCACGAACTCGAAGTCGGGGTTCTCGATCCCCTCCCGGGCCAGGTGGTTGCGCATGCGCTGGATCCAGGCCTTGAGCTCTTCGGCAGAGCGGGCGTTGGCGAGCGAGAGCATGGGCTCGGGGTGGCGCACCTTGATCAGGTCCGAGACCGGCTCCCCGCCGACCCGCTGGGTCGGCGAATCGGGCGTCTGCAACTCGGGATGCTCGGCCTCGATCGCCCGCAGCTCGTCGATCAGCGAGTCGTACTGGTCGTCACCGATCTCGGGGTCGTCGAGGACGTAGTACCGGTACCCGTGATGCTCGAGCGTCCGCCGAAGCTCGGCGGCGCGCGCCGCCGGATCGCCTCCCGCGCCACCATCCGAGGACCTCACGGCTCGGTCACCTCTCGGGCGGCCGGAGCGATCAGCCGAGCGAGGTCATAGCGCGCCAG
>JBAPXO010000729.1:0-1558 GCA_049284255.1 Solirubrobacteraceae bacterium
CCATCCCCGAGTCCGGGTCGCCCTTCACGCGGATGCGCGCCTCGGCGATCTCGAGGTCGTCGGGCGAAACCTCGAGCATGTTGCCGGCGTACGCGAGCGCCTTCTGTTTGACCGCGCGCGTGGCGTGCAGGGCGGCACCGCTCGCCATCGTCGCCGCCCTCGACCCGCCCGTCCCCATCGAGCTGTACGGCGCTGTGTTCTTGTCGCCATAGAGCACCCGGACGTGCGCCATCGGCACGCCAAACTCGGTCGCCGCGATCTGGGCGAGCGTCGTCTCGTGACTCTGGCCATGGGGAGCCTGAGTCGTGATCACCGTCAGATGGCCGTCCGGCTCCAGACGGGCGACGGCCCGCTCGCCGCCAATCGTGAAGCCGATCGCCGCGAAGAAGTCCGGCGGGCCCGGCGCCGGCTCGATGTAGGTCGAGAAGCCGACGCCGAGGAGTCGACCGTGCTCCCGCGCACGCTGCTGCTCCCCCCGAAACGCGTCGTAGTCGACGACCTCGACGGCGCGCTCGAGCGTGTCGCTCGCCGCGACAGCCTCGATCGTCGGGCCGCTCATCATCTTGCAGGGCTGCTCCTCGAGCGTCAACAGGTTCCGGCGGCGCACGTCGACCGGATCGAGCTCTAGCTCATTCGCGATCCGGTCGATGAGGATCTCGCGTGCCAGTGTCTCGGCGGCCCAGGGTCCGCGGTAGGCGCTGTAGGAGGCCTTGTTGCTGGCGTAGACGTCGAGCGACCACCGCATGTGGTTGATCCGATAGGCGTTCCCGATCATCGTGCGCACGATCCACCCGAACAGAGGAGTCGGCGTGCCGAGCATCGGGTAAGCGCCCTGATTGAGCCGCATCTTGACGTCGAGGGCCAGGATCGTGCCGTCGTCCTTCACCCCGGCGCTGATCTCGATCGTCTCCTCGCGCGCATGCCCGGCCGCGGCGAGGTTCTCGATCCGGTCCTCGACCCATTTCACTGGGCGGCCGAGCATCTTGGCGGCGGCGCATACGACGAGGTCCTCGCGGGACAGCCCGGCCTTCTGCCCGAAGGCCCCGCCGATGTCGGGGATCACCACGCGCAACCGGTCGGCCGGATGCTTCAGCAGGGCGGCTAGCGCCTGCCGCGCCGAGTGGGGCGCCTGCGAGGCTGCGTGATATATCAGCTCGTCGGTTCCGGGACTGTAGTCGGCGACCCCACCGCGGCCCTCCATCGGGACGTGGGTGACTCGCCCGGAGTCGATCATCGCCGAGACGACGCGGTCGGCCTGCGCGAATGCGCCGTCGGGCTCGCCGAAGTTCATCGTCTCGGTGTAGAACACGTTGGAGCCGACGTCCTCGAACAGCACAGGGAGGGCGGGGTCAGCCGCCTGGTCCATCGTGACGACAGCGTCGAGAGGCTCGTAGTCGACCTCGACGGCGTCCCGCGCATCCTCGGCGAGGTAGCGGTTCTCGGCGACGATGAAGGCGACGGGATCACCCTGGTATCGGACCTTTCCGTCCGCCAGCGGATGGAACACAGGACGCAGATAGTTGGGGATCTCCGCCTCGACCTGAAGCGGACCCACGAC
>JBAPXO010000730.1:0-4136 GCA_049284255.1 Solirubrobacteraceae bacterium
GTGGCGCGGCGTGCTCGTCGGGCTCGAAGAAGCCAAGCCAAGCTCGCAATTGGGCCGCGAGCTGCTCGGCCCCGCCCTCGGGAACGCCGGCCACGAGCCGCTGTGCACGCTCGGCGTAGGCCGGACGAGCGGCCGCCACCAGCGACTGCCCGCGTTCGGTGAGTGTGACGGTCACGCTCCGGCGATTCTCGGGATCGGGCTCGCGCACGATCAGGCGAGCACGCTCGAGCCGCCCGAGGCGAACCGAGAGGGCGCCCCCGGTGCGACGCACGCGGCGCACGAGGTCACGCTGGTTGAGCGTGTGGTCGTCGGCGCGCTCGAGCGCGTCGAGCACGAGGAAGCTCGTGCGGGTGAGGCGGTGCTCGGCAAGCGCCTCCTCGAGCTCTGACTCGACGTGGGCGGCGACCCCGATCGTCGCGTCTACGAGAGCGACTGGATCAACTGAACTATCAGACATCTTCTTTTGCTCCAAATGTTTGAATCGAAACGTTTAGTACGATCATTGTATGCACAGCTCCAACGGTTCAGTCCAAACCCCTGAGGCCGCCGAGCGCTCGGCTCAGGCACTCGACGCCTACTCACGCACGGTCGTAGCCGTCGCCGAGGCCGTCAGCCCGAGCGTGGCCAACCTCCAGGTGCGCCGGCGGACCCGCCGCGGTCCCGCCGTGGGCGCCGGCAGCGGCGTCGCCATCTCCCCAGACGGCTTCATCGTGACCTCGGCCCATGTGATCGAGGGCTCGCGCCACGGCGTGGCCAGCTTCTCCGACGGACATGAGGTCGACGTCTCGCGCGTCGGCTCTGACCCCCTCTCTGACCTCGCCGTGCTGCGGGCCGACGGCGGCGAGCTCGTAGCCGCGCCCCTCGGCGACGCCGCCAGCCTGCGGGTGGGCCAGCTCGTGGTGGCGATCGGCAATCCCCAGGGCTTCGCCAGCTCGGTGACGGCCGGCGTGGTGAGCGGCCTTGGCCGGTCGCTGGGCGTCGGGGCGCGCGGCGGCCCGCGGCGCATGGTCGAGAACGTCATCCAGACCGACGCGTCGCTCAACCCCGGCAACTCCGGGGGCGCCCTCGTCGACAGCGCCGGTCAGGTGGTAGGCATCAATACCGCGTTGGCGGGGATCGGGCTCGGCCTTGCCGTGCCGATCAACGAGGCCACGCGCGCGATCATCTCCACCCTGATCCGCGACGGACGCGTGCGCCGCGCTCAGCTCGGAGCGGCTGTCGCCCCGCGCCCGCTGCCGCCCGCCACCGCCGAGCGACTCGGGCGCCGCGCCGGAGTTCAGATCGTTCAGGTGGTGCAGGATGGCCCGGCCGAGCAGGCCGGCCTGCAGCGGGGAGACCTGCTGGTCGAGCTCGACGGCGAGCCGATCACCGACGCCACCGACCTCCAGGCTCTGATGGTGCAGGAGCGGATCGGGCGCGCCGTGATCGCCCGCATCCTGCGCGACCGCCACGAGCAGTCCGTCGAGGTCGTGCTCGACGAGCTCGGCTGATCCGTTGTCGCCGCCGCGACGGAACGTCCGAGAGTGCGGCCGAGGTCTGTACGCGCGGGCTCACGCCGGGTGCAATAGCGTTCGCGGCGGAGAATGTCTGCTTCCACCCCTGGCAACGGTTCGGCCCTCTGGCAGCCCCAGGCGCACATGCCGAGCGCGGCCACTGATCGACTGACGATCGTGCGCGGCGAGGGCGCGCGCGTGCAGACCGAGGACGGCGCCTGGCTGCTCGACGCGACCGCCGGTCTGTGGCACGCCAACATCGGCCACGGCCGGGCGCGACTAGCCGATGCCGCCGCTGAACAGATGCGCCGGCTCGAGACCTACCACACGTTCGGCCGGATCGTCAACGACCAGGCGATCGCGCTTGCCGACCGCGTCGCGGCGCTCGCCCCGATCGAGGACGCCAAGGTGTTCTGGGTCAGCGGCGGCTCCGATGCGATCGACACCGCTGCCAAGCTCGCCCGCCGTCACTGGCAGCTGGAGGGCCAGCCCAACAAACGGATCATCATCAGCCGCGACTCCTCCTACCACGGGCTCCACGCCTTCGGGACCAGTCTGGCCGGCCTCTCGTTCAACCGCGAGGGCTACGGCTCGGAGTCGCTGATCCCCGAAACGGCCCGTGTGCCGGTGAACGACGCCGATGCTCTCGAGGCCACGATCCGCGAGCTCGGTCCCGACCGCGTCGCCGCGGTGTTCGCCGAGCCCGTGATCGGGACCGGCGGTGTCATCCTCCCGGCGCCCGGCTATCTGGACAAGGTGGAGGCGATCTGCCGCGAGCATGACGTGCTGCTGGTGCTCGATGAGGTGATCACCGGCTTCGGGCGCACCGGCGAGATGTTCGCTACCCAGCTGTTCGATCTGCACCCCGACATGGTCGTGGTCGCCAAGGGCATCACCTCGGGCTATGCGCCGCTGGGCGGTCTCCTGGTCGCGCCCTCGGTTTGGAGTCGCTTCTTCTCATCCGACGACGCGCCGGTCTTCCGGCACGGCGTGACCTACTCGGGTCACGCCACCGCGTGCGCGGTCGCCCAAGCCAACCTTGATGTCCTCGCGGAGGAGGACCTGGTGGCCCGGGTGGCCGCGCTCGCGCCGGTGCTCGAGGCCGCGCTCGCGCCGCTGGCCGACCACCCCGAGGTGGTCGAGGTGCGCGGCGGGATCGGGCTGCTGGGCGGCGTCCAGCTCGACCCCGACGTACCGGGCGACGCGATCGTGCGCGCCTGCATCGAGAGCGGCGTGCTGTTCAGGGTGCTGCCTGGGAACACGCTCCAGATCTCCCCGCCGTTCATCGTCGACGAGGGCGATCTCAACGAGATCGCCGAAGCGATCGCCGGCGCCCTTCGGAGCGCCGGCTGAGCATCTCAGGCTACGGCTGAGGCCTTCGGGCTAGGCCGGAGCCGCTGGCTGAGCCGCGGCGACCGCCTCGGGGGCCTTTCCCCGGATCAGGTCAGACGCCTTCTCGGCGACCATGATCGTCGGCGCGTTGGTGTTCCCGCGCGGCACCTTCGGCATCACCGAGGCATCGACCACCCGCAGCCCCTCGAGGCCGAGGACCCGCAGCTGGTCATCGACCACGCGTCCCATGGCGCACGTGGCGACCGGGTGATACAGGGTCGTCGAGTTGCGCTGGATGAACGAGAGCACGCTGGCGTCATCGTCGCCATCGGGAACCCGGTAGGGACCGGTGGTGACGCCGGCGAGCGCGGGCTGACCGGCGATCTCCAGTAGCTGTCGCACCCCACGGATCATCGTCGCCCGGTCCTCTTCTGAGACCAGGTAGTTGTGCAGGATCCGCGGCTTGGCCGTGGGCACGCGTGAGCGCAGCTTGACGAACCCCGAGCTCGAGGGCTGCAGCAGGCACGGCGAGAACGCCCAGCCGTCGACGAGGATCTCCCCCGCTCCCGCGTCGGGGAACAGGATCGGGATCGTGTGGATCTGGATATCGGGGCCCTCGAGGTCGTCGCGGGTGCGGATGAAGCCTCCCGACTCGGCGAAGTTGGAGGTCAGCGGCCCACGGCCTTGAGTCGTCACCAGGCCGAGGTTCTCCTCGGTCTCAGCATGCAGCAGCGACGCTTCGTCGCTGGTGTAGGTGATCCAGGTGGCGGGATGGTCCTGGAGCCCCTGGCCGACCGGGAGCTCGTGGACCAAGGGGATGTGAGCGAGCTCAAGGTCCTCGGCCGGGCCGACTCCGCTGAGCAGCAGCAGCTGCGGGCTCTGGTAGGCGCCCGCGGAAAGGATCACCTCACGATCGGCGCGGACCTCGCTGACCTGACCCGCGTGATCGATCTCCACCCCAAACGCGCGCCCGCCCTGGATCAGCACCCGGTTGACGTGGGCGTCGGTGATGAGAGTCAGGTTCTCCCGCCCAAGCACCGGATGCAGGTAGGCGACCGCCGCCGAGCAGCGCATCCCGCCCCGTTGGGTGAGCTGATACCAGCCGACTCCGTCCTGCTCCGGGCCGTTGAAGTCGTCGGTGGGCGGCAGCCCGGCCTGCTCCGCGGCTTCGATGAAGGCCTCGCAGGTACGAAATCGCGAGCGGCCTTCACTAACGCCCAGCGGGCCGCCGGTGCCGTGGAGCTCGCTGGCACCGCGCTCGTTGTCCTCGGCGCGCAGAAAATAGGGGAGCACGTCCTCCCAGCCCCAGCC
>JBAPXO010000731.1:0-5272 GCA_049284255.1 Solirubrobacteraceae bacterium
CGTCCACTCTCGTCTCTTATCCGCGACGTGTCGAGGCCCGCACTGAGCGCCGGTCCGCGTGCGGCAGTGGTGGTGTCCCCGCGTGGTTAGCGGCGCCCGAGCTTGCCCGTGAGATGGCGCTGGACCAGGGGAGCCTCCAACGCCACCACATCCTCGTCGGACAGCGAGGCGAGCGGCTCGATCTGCCAGATGTAGCGCATCATGATCACGCCCATCATCTGCGCGGCGATCAGCGATGCCCGCAGCCGGCGCTCGTCGCCCGGCAGATCGCCCTCGACGGCGGGTACAAGTGTGGTCGACACGAGCCTTACGAGCTTCTCTCGTGTGCGTGGCTCGTGCGCGGCGGTAAGTAGAAGCGAGCGCCAAACCTCGGCGAGCTCCGGATCGTTGTACACCCACAGCACGTTGCGCACGATCGCCTCCCCGCGGCGGCGCACCGGGGTCGCGATCGCGGCCCGCACCGAGTCGATCCATTCCGGTGGCAGCGTCGTGCTCGCGTCCAGGAGAGCTTCCTTTGACCCGAAGTAGTAGTGCACCAGCGCCGGGTCGACTTCGGCGTCGCGCGCGATCCCGCGCATCTTCGTGCCAGCCCAGCCATGCTCAGCGAACGACGCCCGCGCCGCTCTGACGATCCGCGCCGACAGCACCCCGCGGTCCTCGCGCGGCCCGCGGCCGATCGTTCCGTGTTTCGTCGTGGTCATAGTTTCAGCATACGATGAGCCAACGATGACTGGCCGCGCGCCGAGTTCGCCTCGTGCGAATCTGTAGCCGAACGGCGGCAGTCCCTCGGCTCGCGACCAAGTCCGCTTGTCGTTCAGGCGCCCCGCTGCTGCTCGATAGAACGGCGAGCAGTAGCCGGGATGGCGCGTGGATGGTGTTGAGGCTGCACTGGGCGACCGGCGTGTGGGTGAACCCGAGGACCGTAGGCCCGTCCTTGCCTTGATCGACGCCGCGGTTGTTGTCTCAACAAGTGCCCCCAAATGTTCGCCGCTGACTCTTGACAGAGGATGCCTGCGGGCCGATCATCGGCGGCTGGGTCGCCACCGTCGGATCGTGGCGAGACGTGTTCGCGGCCGAGGCGGTGATCATGGTCTGCCTGCTCGGACTCTCAAGGATCGTTCGCGACGCGCCGCTCGGACATGCCCGCCCGCGGATGGATTGGGTGGGTGCGCTGCTGTCCGCCAGCGGGCTGGCGCTGGCGGTGCTGGGAATCGTGCAGGCCTCGACCTGGGGGTGGGTGAACCCGAAGCAACCGCCGACGATCGGGGGCATCGCGATCCAACCGCTCGGCCGCTCGCCGGTGATCTACCTGATCGTCGTCGGGGTGATCCTAGTCGCCGGGTTTGTCCTGTGGGAGCGGCGCATCGCCGCCCAGGGACACGACACGCTGGTCGACCTGGCGATGCTGCGGCGCGCTCAGCTGCGGGCGGGCCTGGGAACGATGGCGGTCATGTTCCTGTGCCGAGGCATCTTCTTCCTGATGCCGCTGTACCTGCAGATCGTGCTCGGCAAGGATCCGCTGCAGACCGGCATCGACCTGCTCCCGATGTCGCTGGCCGTGTTCTTCGTGGCGATGGGGGCCTCGCGGCTCTCGACGCGGGTCGCGCCTCGGGGCGTGATCCAGCTCGGGCTCCTGTTCGTCGCCGCCGGCGCCGGGCTGCTGATCATCACGATCGATCGCACCTACGACCCGCTACCCTTCGCCGGCTCGGTGCTGATCATTGGGATCGGGCTGGGGCTGATCGCCTCGCAGGTGACCAACGTCAACCTGGCATCCGCCGATCCTGACAAGACGAGCGAGACCGGGGCGCTGCAGGGCACCGCGCAGAACCTCGGCTCAGCGCTCGGCACGGCGGTGATCGGATCGATCGTGCTCACCTTCCTGACCACCACCTTCGATCACCGCGTCTACAACGACACCTCGCTCCCGGTCGTGCCGCGCCACACGGTCTCGGCGCAGACCCGCCACGGGCTGTCGTTCATCCCCGCGCCGATCGCCGCCAAAACGCTCGAGCAGCGACACGTCCCGGCACCGATCGTCGAGCAGCTGCAGACCAACTACGCGCTCTCCCAGATCGACGCGCTGAAGCTCGGAATCGGCGGGATCGCGCTGATCGCACTGCTAGGCCTTGGCGTCACCCGCCGGCTGCCCACCACCCCGCTCCGCGCCCCACCAGAGCAGATCGTCGCCGATTAGTAAGCCCCCGTCGCTATCGAACAACTGGCAGGGGCCGGCGCGGCGATCCTGTCACAGACGGGACAAGCCACTTCATGAACAGGAGCTTCTCAGTGGCAATCGTCGGAGGCATCGGTCAGCATCCACGCCAGTGACCCGCTGAGAGTGGCCTACTGTCCCGCCAACGCGCAGCGCTTGTCGCGCCCGGAGCCGGCCGTCGCCGCGCTCACGGACCCCGGACTGGTGCACGAAGGCGTTCGCCGACGGCTCGGCTCCGGCCGAGACCGTGATTGACGCGTAGCGCTGACAGCGCCCGCCGGCAGCGGGACGCCGCGGTGCAGGCGTGTGCTCACCACAGTTCTGCTTGGTCGCCCGTGCGGCACTCTCGGGGTGCGTCGCACGGCGGCGGTTTGCGTATGCACCGACGACGTACTGCCGATCGTCCGCGGGCTTGTAATTTGCGCGACCGATGAAAGTCAAGGGGTCCAGGACAAGTTTTCGGGATGTTTTTGGGGGTCTGTTGGGTCGGGGAGGGGTCGCCGAGGGCGTTAGATCGCCTTACGTGAAGCCGGCTCGGCCGGCCGAGGTGTGATTGGCGCGGGGTTGGCCGGTATTTGCGTGTTGCTGATCGCCGCCGGGGTTGCCAGCGTGGTCGGGGCGCGTTAGGTTGTTGGTCGGGCGTGGGTGACTGACGTAGCGAAGTGCAGACGTCTGGAGCCTTGGTCTGCCGCGCGGCTTGTCCTCTTTGAGTGACTTATCTATGCGCGCTCCGGTGTCACACCCGCGCCCACCCTTTTCGCCGGTGCTCCTGCTCGTTGGTCGGCGACCATCTGGCGGTAGGAGGCTTCGGCTTGTTGGGCGAGTTCGCGTTCGGCGGTGCGCATCAGCTCGTGGGTGGAATGGATGCCGGCGCTTTGGCGGGTTCGTCTGGGCGCACCGGCGATGAGCTCGAGCTGACGCATTTTCTTGCGGGTCAGCGAGGGCTGTTGGTGGGCGTAGTCCTGGCCGCGGGTGAGCAAACACCAGAACAGGATCGCCAGCTTGCGCGCGGTGGCGACGATCGCCTTGCCGTGCCCGCGGCGGGCCTTGGTGCGCTCATAGAAGGCGTGCAACGGTCCGGGCTGCAGCACTGCGCTCCAGGCCGCTTCGACCAGCGCCCAGCGCGCTGACGCCGCTCCGCGTTTGCTGATCCGGCCGCTGCGCGCCGGGGCTTCGCCGGATTGGCGGACCTTCGGGTCCAGGCCGAGGTACGCCACGAGGTTACGGCTGGTCATGAACCGGTTGGCGTTGCCGATCGCGGCCATGAAGCTTGCGGCGCACACCAGGTTGACGCCGGGGACGGTCATCAACCGCCGGATCTCGGGCCAATTGAGGGCCTGCTGGGCGATCAGCCGCTCCACCTGCGCGATCTCTGAGTCCAAGAACTCGACCTGTCGGATCCCGGCATCGACAGACTCGCGCTCCTCGACGGGCAGCTCCAGGCCGGCAAGCCACGACCGGCCTTTGACGCCGAACAGGTCAGCGCAGGGCGGCTTGCCCTGCAGCCGACGGTGCAACACGGCGTGGATCTCGTTCTTGACACGAGTGCGGGAGCGCACCAGCTGCTCGCGGCGCGCCAGCCGCCGTCGCAGGATCCGGCAGCGCTCGTCAGGCATCCACACCGCCTCGAGCTCTCCGGCCCACAGCAGCCGCGCCAACGCGCGGGCGTCGAGCTTGTCGGTCTTGGCGCGCGCCTGCGCGATCCCGGTGTCATCTGGGCTGACCACGATCACCCGGTTGACGTGCGGCTCGAGGATCCGTGCGACCTCCCAACAGCTGCCCGTCACCTCCAGCGCGACCCGGTCGTTCGACAGCAGGCTCTCTGCCAGCGTCGCCAATCCCGCGGGCGTGCTCGGGACCCGTCCGCCCGAGCGGACCTTCCCGTCCTCACAAATCGCGATCACGCAAAAATCGCGGTGCACGTCCAGGCCGATCGCTCGGCCGACCCACCTCACAAACGCCATCTCTCACCTCCACCAACCAGCGGTTGACACTAAGCAGGAGAACGAGCGGGAAAACGACACAGACCGATACGAGCTCGAAGCTCAATCCAGGCAAGTCGCAGGGGCGGCCAAACGAAAAGCACGGGCTCGAAGCCCATCGCGCAAAACGGCCTACCCGACTGCGTTCTCCCAATGAAGGCCCCTGTCCCGGATCGGCCGACCCTACGGCCGGGCCCAGACGGAACCTCCAAAAAGCATTTTCATGCCGCGAAAGGCGCTAGCGCGATGACGGATCGGTCGCGTCGACCTCTCGGCGGTTGGACGATTGGGTCGTCAACCATCGTCCGAGGGAGGACGTATGTCATCCACACTGCTGCTGGATACCTGCGGGCGGCGTCGCTCACCAGCGACGCTGTCTGGCTTTCATCAAGTGCGCCCACCGCGCAACAAGGGGCTGCGTTACCCGGCTGACCCGCCCACGGTCGAGGAGATCATCTCCGTGATGCACGCCGCCGGCGACGACGCGGAGGCTGTGCGACTGCGCGGGCTGATCGTCGTGCTCTGGCGGGCGGGCCTGCGGATCAGCGAAGCGCTGGCGCTCACCGAGAGTGACCTGAACGCGAGCCGCGGCGCGATCCTGGTCCGCCGCGGCAAGGGCGGCAAGCGCCGCGAGGTCGGCATGGATCGGTGGGCGTGGGAGCAGCTGAACCCCTGGCTTCAACTGCGCCCCACACTTCCGGTGGGCGCGCTGTTCTGCGTTCTGCGAGGACCGACGCGTGGTCGCCCGTGGGCGCCAGCCGGCGTCAGATCACAGCTGCACCACGCTGCGGCCCGAGCTGGGGTACGGCGTCGTTTCCCCCCGCATCAGCTGCGACACGCTCACGCAGTCGAGATGTCGCGGGAGGGGGTGCCGCTGCTCGTCATTCAGCGCCAACTCGGGCACGCCGACCTCGCGATCACTTCGGTGTATCTGCGCGGGATCGACAACACTGAGATCGTGCACGCCGTCCACGAGCGCCCGGCGCCGATGATCCCGGCCACGCACGGCCTCTAGCTCTGCCAAACCCGGCACCAGTCCGGTGGGTCGTGCCTGACATGACCCACCGCTCTGGAT
>JBAPXO010000732.1:0-3373 GCA_049284255.1 Solirubrobacteraceae bacterium
GGCCAGCTCCGCCCCCGCCCCCGCACCGGCGCCGGCCACCTCAGGCGGATCGTGAGCACCCTGACGCGCCCCGGCTGCGCGCCGCCGGCCTCACCCGACGAGTGGCAGGCACTGGGCACCACCGCGGTGCTGCGACTAAACGGCGGTGATGGCGGGCTCGCCCGCCGGGCGATCGAGGACGAGATCGAGGCCATCGACCTCGCCGCCAGCCGGTTTCGCGATGACTCCGAGCTCTCGGCCGTCAATCGCCAACCCGGCCGTTGGGTACCGATCAGCCCGCTGCTTCTGGAGGCGATCACCGTCGGGCTGCGCGCCGCCGAGATCACCGACGGCGCCGTCGACCCGACGCTGGGCAAGCCGCTGGTCGACCTGGGCTACGACCGAGATTGGCAAGAGCTGACCCCGGTGCCGGTCGGGGTCCGGTCGCAACGGCGCCCACGCTTGCGGGTCATCCACAGCCGACGCCCGCGCTGGTCGGCGATTGGACTGTCCATCGATCCGCCTGCGGTGACGGTCCCCGAAGGCGTTGCCCTTGACCTCGGCGCGACCGCGAAGGCTCTGGCCGCCGATCGGGCCGTCCGCGCGGCTCAACGGGCGGCCGGCGGCGGGATCCTGCTCGCCCTCGGAGGCGACATCGCGACCGCGGGACCCGCGCCCAGCGACGGCTGGCCCGTCCACGTCACCGACGACCACCGGGCCGGCCCCGACGCCGAGGGTCAGACGGTCTCGATCCTGTCCGGCGGCTTGGCGACCTCCAGCCTGGCCGTCCGGCGCTGGCTGCACGACGGACGGCCGATGCACCACATCCTCGATCCTCGGGACGGCGAGCCGGTGCGCCCCTACTGGCGCACGGTGAGCGTGGCGGCCGCGTCATGCGTCGATGCCAACATCGCGGCCACCGCGGCCATCGTGTTCGGCCCTCGGGCTCGGCGCTGGCTCGCGGAGCAGTTCGTCCCCGCCCGGCTGACGAGCGTCGGGGGCTGCGTCGAGCTGCTGGGGGGGTGGCCCCAGTGACCGCCGGCCCGAGCACCGACTGGTACCTGACGCGCGCCACGGGCGTCGTCGCCCTCATCCTGCTCACGATCAGCGTCGCTGTCGGGATCGCGGCCGTCGGCCGGTTCCGTACCCGGCAGTGGCCGCGCTTTGCCATCGATGGCGTGCATCGCACCAGCTCGCTGCTGGCACTCGCCTTCCTCGCGGTGCACATCACGACCTCCGTGCTCGACAGCTTTGCCCCCGTCGGCTGGCTGGACGCGGTGATCCCCTTTCACGGGAGCTACCGTCCGCTGTGGCTCGGGCTGGGCGCCATCAGCTTCGATCTGCTGCTCGCGGTCATCATCACCAGCCTGCTGCGGATGCGCATCGGCTACGGCGGGTGGCGAGCGGTCCACTGGCTGGCTTACGCCGCCTGGCCCGTGGCTCTCGTGCACTCCTTCGGGACCGGCAGCGACGTCCACCAGACCTGGATGCTCGCGATCGCGATCGTCTGCACGGGCGCGGTCCTCGCCAGCGTGGTAGCCCGGGCGGCCATCGGCTGGCCCTCGCACCTGCGGCTGCGGGTGGGTGCGCTCGGAGCTGCCGGGGTGTTCACGATCGGGCTGCTGGCGTGGGTGCCCGGTGGGCCGCTGGGCGCGCACTGGGCGCGGCGCGCGGGTACGCCCAAGGCGCTGCTCGCACCGGCCTCGCGAAAGGGGACGGCATGAGTCTGCCTCGCGTTCTCTTCGGCCTGGAAGGCGATGCCATGTCGTTTGACCAGCATCACCGTGTGCACGGCGATCTTCCCGGCGCCGTGGACCGTTATCCAGCGCTGATCGGCGAGATCACTCGGGCCGTTCTGCGCGGCCGCGGCGGCGGTGGCTTTCCGCTCGGCCGCAAGCTCGAAACCGTGCTCCGCGGCGGCGGCGACCCCGTCGTCGTGGTCAACGCTTGCGAGGGCGAGCCGATGAGCGTCAAGGACCAGATGCTCCTGCGGTCCCTCCCCCACCTCGTACTCGATGGCGCCCTGTGCTGCGCTCGGGCGGTGCGATCGCGCAAGATCGTGGTCGCGGTCGACCAGACCTCGGTGCTCGGCGCGGACGCGATCGATCAGGCCATCGAGGACCGCGACGACATCGGTTCCGGGGGCATCGGGATCGAGATCGTCGATATTCCGCCGGGGTATGTGAGCGGCCAGGAGACCTCGATCGTCTCCTTTCTCAATGGCGGCCCCGCCACTCCGACCTACCCCCCGCGGATCTTCGAACGCGGGGTCGACCGCCATCCGACGCTCGTGGCCAATCCCGAGACGCTCGCCAACGCCGCTCTGATCGCTCGTCGTGGGGCGAAATGGTTTCGCCAGGTCGGCACTCCGGAGGAGCCCGGATCGGTACTCGTCACCTTGGCGGGTGCGGTCAGACAACCCGGGGTGTATGAGATCGAGTACGGGTCGGCGATGCGGACGCTCCTCACCGCGGCCGGCAACTCCTCAGAGCCTGTCCGTGCCTTCTTGATCGGCGGCTATGCAGGCACCTGGGTCGACGCCCCCAGCGGCGAGCAGGTTCGTCTCTCCCGCGCGGGGCTCAAGCGCATCGGAGGCTCGATGGGCGCCGGCGTGATCGTCGCCTTTCCCGAGAGCGCATGTCCGGTGGCCGAGGTGACTCGAGTCATGGATTGGATGGCGGATCAGAGCGCGGGACAGTGTGGGCCCTGCGTTCACGGCCTCGGATCGATCGCCCAGACCCTCGATGAGGTCGCGGTCGGCGCGGGCGTCAGGGACGCCGCCTTCAACGTCAGGCGCTGGGCCTCGCAGCTTCCCGGCCGGGGCGCGTGCGCGCACCCGGACGGCGCCGCGCGGTTCGTCTCCAGCGCGATGTCGGTGTTCGCCGAGGAGTTCGACGACCATGCCCGCCACGGGCCGTGCGACGCCTGCGCCGGACGCCCGGTGCTTGCCACTCCTGGCCTCGTGGGAGCGGGGCGCTAGCGATGCAGATCGAGATCAACCCGATCACGTGCGAAGCCCATGGCCTGTGTGCCGAGCTCCTGCCCGAGCGCATCGAGCTCGATGACTGGGGCTATCCGATCGTCGACGGGACGCCGGTGCCGGCGTCGCTCGAGCGCCTGGCGCGACGAGCGGCCAGCGCCTGCCCGACGCTCGCGCTGCGCCTGCGCGCCGACGTAGCGCTCAATGGTGCAAGCGACCCGCGTGCGTCCACGTCGCGAACTGCGGGATCAGCACCAAGGCCAGCACCAGGCCGGCCGCCAGCGCCGCCGAGAGCGAAAGCGCGCGCCCGCCGCGACCGGGCAGGTCGGCGGTAGCGCCGGAGCTCTGACTCTGAGCAGAAGCCCCCACGGCGAGGACCCCGCGGCGGGAGGCAGCCCCGATTCGCAGATAGCG
>JBAPXO010000733.1:0-6658 GCA_049284255.1 Solirubrobacteraceae bacterium
GTCCGGGTCGCCCGCCCGGCCGCATCAAAGAGGGCCGCGTCGCGGGCGGCCCTTCTCGGATCTCGCGGTGAGAGCGTCGGCTCAGACGGTGGCGGTCGCGGGCTCCTCGACCCGCCGCGGGAGCAGCGTCTCGCGGGCGATGACCAGGCGCTGGATCTGCGCCGTGCCCTCGTAGAGCTGCAGGATCTTGGCGTCGCGCATCAGCTTCTCGACCTTGTACTCCTTGATGAAGCCGTAGCCGCCGTAGACCTGCACGGCGTCGGTCGTGACCTCCATCGCGGTGTCAGCGGCAAATCGCTTGGCGTGCGAGGACTCGAGCGTGTTGCGCTTGCCCTGATCGAGCAGGACCGCCGAGTTCCAGGTCGCCAGACGCGCCAGGTGCACCTTGGTGGCCATGTCGGCGACCATAAACTGGATCGCCTGATGCATGGCGATGGGGACGCCGAACTGGACGCGCTCCTTTGAGTACTCAACCGCGAACTCCATCGCCGCCCGGGCGACTCCGACGCCCATCGCGGCAACGCCGGGACGGGTGCGATCGAGCGTCATCATCGCGATCTTGAATCCCTTGTTCTCTTCGCCCACGAGGTGGTTGAGGGGAATCTCCACGTCGTTGAAGGAGATCGTCGCCGTGTTGGAGGCCCGCTGGCCCATCTTGTCCTCGTGCTTGTCGACGACCACGCCGGCGTCGCGGGGAACGATGAAGCAGGAGATGCCGCGGTGGCCGGCCTCCTTGTCGGTCTTGGCGTACACCGTGTAGTAGTTGGCGTACTCGCCGTTGGTGATGAAGCACTTGGAGCCGTTGATGACCCACTTGTCGCCCTTGCGGACGGCATTGGTCTTCATCCCTGAAACGTCGGATCCGGCGTCGGGCTCGGTGAGGCAGAAGGAGGCGAGCAGCGGCGCCTCGCTCAGACGGCCGAGGTACTCCTTCTTGAGCTCCTCGGAGGCCGCGAGCACGATCGGTGCGGTCGCCAGGCCGTTGCACGAGAGCGAAGTTCCGATGCCCGAGCAGCCCCAGGCGATCTCCTCTTCGATTACCGCACCGTCCAGGAAGCCCAAGCCCGGCCCGCCGTATTCGCTGGGCAGATGATTGTTCATCAGCCCGAGCTCCCAGGCCTTCTCCAGGATCTCCCCGGGCCAGGTGCCGTCTCGGTCGTATTCCCAGGCGACTGGGCGGATCTCCTTCTCTGCGAAGTCGTGCGCCATCTCGCGCATGCTCCGCTGCTCGTCGGTGAGCGTGAAATCAACCACTGTGTTTCTCCTTTAGCGACTAGATTGACTAGTCAGTCAATGGCTCTGTGAGGAAGGATACCCCGCGCCCCCGCGTCCGCAACACCTCGGGTTGGAAGGCAGCGATGTGCGATGCGCAACAATCTGGTCGTGCAGAGCGCATTCGGCACCGTGGTATGGGTCGTGGCCGGGGCCGGGATCGTCGGGGCGATCGTCTCGCTCCTGCTGAGTGGCCGGACCTGGGAGCAGTACGGCCGCCACCACCTGCTCATGGAACGCGACCATTCGGCGCCGGCGACCTCACCGGGCGCGGTGGCCGAGCGCGACGAAGAGGTCCGCCAGATGCTCGAGGCCCGCAACGCCCGCCGGCGGCGGCGCGGCGAGCCCGAGCTCGACATCGAGCGCGAGCTCAACCGGCTCACGGGTCCGCAGATCGACTCCGAGCTGCGCTCCGAGATCCGCGACCTCGTGATCGCCCGAAACCACCGGCGGGCCCGCCAGGGCAAGCCGCCGCTCGACGTCGAGTCCGAGATCGAGCGCCAGATCGCGGATCTGAGCGAGCTGTAGGCCGTCGGGGCGCTAGGCTGCGCGGCATATGCCAGACCAACGACGCGTGGAGCTTGACGAGCTCGTAAATCGCCCCGGTACCTACTTCAATCCGCAGACCGAGGTCCTGATCGTCGTCGACGACTCACCCGAGCTCGACACCGAGATCTTCAACATGGAGGAGTTCGAGGGCGCCGACTGGGTGCTGATCTCCGACGACACCCCAGTCGACGAGCACCGGCGCGACGAGATGCTCGAGGCCTTCCAAGTGCATCTGCACGCCGGCTCCGCCGAGCTGGAGGAGGACGGCTCGGACACGTCGGATGAGCTCGAGGAGGACGACCAGGAGGCTGGGCGCGAGTAGCCCGCCTCGGGCGCCTGGTCTAGCCCGCGCCGCCGTCCAGCAGCGACGCGCACTTCTGCATCTTGGTCACGTCGCTGCCGGCGTTCTCGATGCACTGCGAGTACTTGTTGACCGTCCCCGCCGACGGGGTGCTCGTGGTGCCCGTGGCGCTCCCGCTGGAGCCCGCCGAGGAGCCGCTGGAGCCCGCCGAGGAGCCGCTCGTGCCCCCGATCCCGGATTGGCTGAGCGCGCTCTGGAACAGCTGCAGCAGACCCTGGAGCTTGGTCTGGAACTGGGAATAGGGCTTGACGCTGGTCGGCGCCGAGATCGTCTGCGGCTGGTTGAGGTCTGAGTATTGGAGAGTCAGCCCCAGACCGGCCGAGCTCAAGCCGCCGAGCGTGGTCGAGATCCTGCCGGTGACGGGCACCGTCAGCTGGAGGGCGAGCTTGCGCAGCGTCTTGTCGCTGTTGCCGGTCCACACGTCGAGACTCGCGTTCTTGATCTCCTGCGCGATCTTGGCCTGAGTCGCCGCGGGGATTCCGGCGGGCAGCTTGCTCGTCGCCGACGAGCTGCTGGACTTCTTTGAGAGGAAGGTGTTGAGGTCCGAGACCAGGGCCGCGACATCGACCGTCCCGTGGATGTGCGTCGTGTCGGTGCCGCCGATGTTCTCGGTGCCGACGACCGACGGGTCCTTGATCCAGTGCAGCGGGTTGATGCCGAACTTCGACAACCCCCCGGAGCTGCTTGAGCCTGAGGAGTCGACCGACGAAAAGCTGGACTCGAGCTTCTGGAACTCGGCCTGGGGGAGCTGGTAGCCGGTCCCCTGAAGGGTCACGTATCCCGCGGTGCCGGTCGAGACGACGCCCAACGACCCCTGGTGGCCCATGGCGCTCCCGGCGAGGGTGAAGTCCGAGGCCGGCAGATTGCCGCTCCCGCGACTCTGAAACGGGCCGTGGATGCTCACCGTGACCGGCGAGGTGAGCGTGTTGGAGCCCGAGGGGTTGAAGGAGAGGCCGAGATCCAGAACGCCGCTCTTGACGGTGTGGGTGCCGCTGAAGGTCTGCTTGAGCAGCGTTTGAGCGTTCTCAGAGCTGGAGCTACTGCTGCTGCTCGAGCCGCACGCCGCCAGTGCCATCGCCGCGACCAGCGCTACCAGGAGCAGCATCAGCCGCCGCGGGGCTGGGGTCCTTCTCGACATGCAACTTTCTCCTCACCGTCGCGGGAATGCTCGGGCGAATGTAGCATCGGCTCAGTGCGCGGGAGCCTGTTAGTCCTGCTCGCGGTTGCCGCATTTCCATCCAGCGCAGTCGCAGCCCCGGTGCTCGTACTCGGCCATCACGGCCAGGTGACGAGACGTAACGACCCCTTTGTTCCGGGGCCGACGCTGACCCCTGCGCCGGGGTCGAGCGCCCCCACGCCCGGCTCGGTCTCGCATGCGACCCGAAGCCCGGCCAAGACGAGCACCTTCGCCAAGCGCAAGCCGGCGCCGACCGTGCGCAGCGTGCTCGCGCGGCTGTACCGCACGCATGCCATCACGCGCTCCGAGGACTCGTCCTACGTCGCCGGCTACAACAGCGCGCTGAGCACCGAGAAGCACCTCTCGGGTACTCGCAAGACCGAGCTGCAGGCCGTCACCGAAACCATGCACCGGATCGCCGCCAGCGGTCAGCTGACCGCGTCCCGGCTACCGGCTCTGTTCGCCACGCTGAACGCCAATCGGCAATGGTGGACCCATGGCTCGCTGCTGGCGAGCGGGGCGCGGGTCGAGTTCGCGGGCTCCCAGCTGGTGTGGGAGTACTACCCGGGGCAGGGCATCCAGCTGCAAGTCCTCGGGACCTTCGGCAAGGCTGACGGTCTCTACACGGGCGGCCTTTCCGACTACCCCGCGATGCAGCAGCTCCTCGCCCAGATCATCCCGCTGGCCGCGCAACGCGCCGGCGGCGTGACCTGGGAGTACTACTTCAGCTTTGACGGTGGATCGCCGCCCTGGACGAGCGCGATGTCGCAGGCGACCGGCCTCGAGGCCCTGACGCGTGCCTACCAGGCCACGGGCAACAAGTACTACCTCCAGGTCGCGTCAAAGGCGCTGGCCGTGTTCGGCCGGCCCCCGCCATCAGGGGTCAACGTCAAGACCCGCCTGGGAACTCGGTTTCTGCAGTACACGTTCGCTCCCCGGGTGTCGATTATCAACGCCTTCCTGCAGTCGCTGATCGGCCTCTACGACTACGCCAAGGTCAGCGGCAATGCCACCGCGGCCCGGCTCTTTGCCTCCGGGAACGCCGAGGCCGTATCCGAGGTGCCGCACTTCGACACCGGAGCCTGGTCGCTCTATCAGCCCGGGATCGAGGACACGCTCGATTACCACGAGCTCGTCACCGGGTTTCTGCAACAGCTGTGCTCCCGCACCAAGACACCGGTCTACTGCAGGACCGCCCAGCATTTCCAGACCGATCTGAAGACTCCTCCAGCGCTCACCCAGCTGACCTTCAGGGCGCGCGTGCGGGCTCACCGGCGCACCTCGTTTGCACTGCGCTTCAACCTCTCGAAGTACTCGCACGTCGGGGTAGTCGTCAGCCAGGGCGACTCGACGCTCTTCTCCACGAGCGCCAGCTTTCCCTACGGCCGTGATCACTTCACGATCCCGGCGCTGCGCCACAAGGGCACGTATTCGATCGTTCTCGACGCGACCGATCTTGCCGGGAACTTCTCAAAGATCACGGGCAATCTTCAGGTGACTTCCTGAGCGCCGGCGTGATGCTGCGCGGGCTCGGCGGGACTCGTAGACTCGGGCCGCCATGAGGCCGCGCACGATCCTCTACACGGGAAAGGGCGGCGTCGGCAAGACGTCGGTCGCCGCCTGCACGGCGCGGCGGTGCGCCGCGGCCGGGCTGCGTACGCTCATCATCTCGACCGATCCCGCACACAGCCTTTCGGAGTCGCTGTCGACCGAGCTGGGCTCCGAGCCGATCGAGATCGCAAACCTCCTTTGGGGCCAAGAGGTAAAGGCGCAGGAGGAGATGGAGCGTCACTGGTCTGGCGTCCAGGACTGGCTGGGCGAGCTGCTCCAGGAACGGGGAGTGGACCGGATCTCGGCCGAGGAGCTGACGGTGCCGCCCGGCATGGACGAGCTGTTCTCGCTGCTGCGCTTGCAGGCCCACAACGAGTCCGGCCGCTGGGATGCGATCGTCGTCGACTGCGCCCCGACGGGCGAGACCTTGCGCTTGCTCTCGTTTCCCGATGTCGCGCGGTGGTGGATCGACAAGGTGTTCCCCTTCGAGCGGCAGATCCTGGCCGCGGCCCGGCCCATCGCCCGCTCGCTGCTCGACATCACGCTCCCCAGCCAGGCGGTATTCGCCGACATCGAGCGCCTGTCTCAGAACCTGATCGCGATGAACGAAATCCTCCGCGACTCCAGTCGCTGCACGATCCGTCTGGTGATGACACCGGACAAGATGGTGATCGGCGAGGCGATGCGCACGTTCACCTACCTGAACCTGTATGGCTACGTCACCGATGCGGTGATCGTCAACCGGCTGTTCCCATCGACGGTCGGCGATTACTTCGCGGCGTGGCGAGCGGTCCAGCAGGAGCACCTTGAGCTCGTGCACTCGGCGTTTGGCCCCGTGCCGGTGCTGTGCGCGCCGTACTTCGACCAGGAGGTAATCGGTCCGGAGATGCTCGACCGGCTGGCCGGAGAGCTCTTCGAGGGTCACGATCCGTCCGGTGTGCTCTACGACGCCCTGAGCCAGGAGCTGGCGGTCTCCGATGACGGTGCCCGCCTGCGGCTCGCTCTCCCCTTTGCCAGCAAGGGTGATATCTCACTGAAGAAGATCGGGCTCGAGCTGATCGTCGGAGTCGACGGCCAGAAGCGAACGATCATGCTTCCCTCGGCGATGGCCGCGATGCGTCCGACGGCGGCGACCTTCGAGGACGGCGCGCTACAGATCAGCTTTGATGGATAGGGATGAGTTAACGGGTAAGGACCCCGACATGTCCGATGACGAGACCCAGAAGGAGACCGCGCCCCGCGAGCACGATCCCCAGGGCGACGATGACGCCCTGCGACGGCTCGAGCAGCGCCTCGACCGCGCCTCCGAGGCCGCCGAGCGTCTGATCGCCCAGGCCGCCGAGCGCGTAACCCGCAAGCCCCCGCCCGCCGGGTGGCAGGAGGTGTCCCCCGATACCGACGCCGGCGCCGATAACGGTTCGGGCGCCGGGACCGCCCGCTCTGAGTCCTTGTTGGGAGCCGAAGGCGACCTCGTGCTCAACATCCTGGGCGCGCTGCGCGATCGGATCCCCCCGGAGCTCCAGCGGCGACTCGCCGACGCCGTGCGTGAGGTCCTGCTCGCCCTGCGCGCTCTGATCGACTGGTACCTGGAACGAGGCGAGCGCCGGCGTGCTGGTCCGACCGAGGTGCAGGACATCCCGATTCTCTGATGGAGTGTCGGTCCTGCCCGGACCGACGCCTACAATCGAGCTGTGCCCCGGATGTCGATCCTCACCGGGTCGCCGGAGACGCGCGCCCCGGTTTGCGAG
>JBAPXO010000734.1:0-6827 GCA_049284255.1 Solirubrobacteraceae bacterium
AAGAGTGGCCCGGGCGAGGCGCCCAGGGCCGTAAATCACGACACGGCGACGGGGCCCGTTCCGGCCGTCACGGCGAAGGCCACGGCCGACATGGCGGAGGCCACCACCACGGGGAAGGTCCCGGTCACCACGGCGAAGGCCACGGCCGACATGGCCGGTATGGCGAAGCCGCCTGGGCCGAGGAGTTCGGGCGGTTCGGCGAGGCTCTGGCCCGCCTGGCGATGGCCCGGGGCAAGGGCCGGCATGGCCGCCCCACTCCCGAGGAGCTCGAGGACCTGATCGCGCTGCGTCGCATGCGTGGCGGTCCGTTCGGCGGATCCGGCCCATTCGGACCCGGACCCCGCCGGCGCCGCGGCCGAGGCCGCGCCCGCCGAGGCGATGTCCGCCTGGCGATCCTCCGCCTGCTCGCCGAGGAGCCGGCAAACGGCTACCAGCTGATGCAGACGATCGAGGAGCGCAGCGGCGGCACCTGGCGACCGAGCCCCGGCTCGGTCTACCCGACGCTCGCCCAGCTCGAGGACGAGGGCCTGGTCAGGTCCACTGAGGGCGACGGTGGTCGCCACTTCGAGATCACCGATGCCGGGCGCGAGCATCTCCAGACGCGGGTCGACGAGCCCGCCCCCTGGAAGCCCGCCGACGAAGAGACCGAGACCGCACTGTATGAAATCGGACCTCTCGTGATCGGAATCGGCAAGGCCGCCTGGCAGGTCGCCTCAGCCGGCAACGAGGAGCAGCGCGCCCGCGCCTCCCAGCTGCTGGCCGAGACCCGGCGTGCCCTCTACGGAATCCTCGCCGAGGACCCGGGCGAGGCGGCGGATTTCGACGACGAGGCCGGCGACGAGCCGACCGAACCGGAGCAGCCGGAATCGTCCTCGTCCGACGAGTAAGCGGGCTAACCTGCTGATCCGAACGCTTCATGTCGACGATCAGCTCTAACGGGGCACCCGCCCCTGCCCCCGCCCCCGCCATTTCCGTCCGCGACCTCGTCAAGAACATTTACGAGGTCCGGGCGGTGCGCGGAGTCAACTTCGAGGTCGCGACCGGAGAGGTGTTCGGCTTTCTCGGACCCAACGGCGCCGGGAAGACCACGACCATCAACATGCTCTGCACGCTGGCGACGCCCACGGCGGGCGAGGCCAGCGTCGCCGGCCACGATGTCGTGCGCGAGCGCGATGACGTGCGCCGCAACATCGGACTGGTGTTCCAGGATCCGACGCTTGACGGCTACCTCACGGCCGCCCAGAACCTCCGGCTGCACGCCGAGCTCTACGGCGTGCAGTCCGACCTGGTCAAGCCCCGGATGCAGCAGGTCATGGAGATGGTCGGATTGTGGGATCGCAAGGACTCGATCGTCGGAACCTTCTCCGGCGGGATGCGGCGCCGGCTGGAGATCGCCCGCGGGCTGATGCACTCGCCGCGCGTGCTCTTCCTCGACGAGCCGACGATCGGTCTTGACCCCCAGACCCGCCGCTCGATCTGGTCCTACATCGCCGAGCTCAAGGAGCGCGAGGAGATCACGATCTTCATGACCACCCATTACATGGACGAGGCGGAGTGGTGTGACCGGATCGCGATCATGGACCACGGGGAGATAGTGGCCCTCGACCCCCCTGAGGTGCTCAAGGCTCAGGTCGGCAAGGACCGGGTGGTGATCCACACCGACGACGACCAGGCCGCGATTGCCGCGCTGGCCGAGCGATTCCAGCTCGAGGCCATCGTGGCCGAGGGCGCGGTCACGTTCAGAGTGGAGTCGGGCGAGGCCTTCGTGCCGCGTCTCTTCTCCGAGCTCGGGATGCCGATCCGCTCGGTGAGCGTCTCACGTCCCACGCTCGATGACGTGTTCATGTCCCATACGGGGAGCACGATCCGGGACTCCGAGGAAGATCAGTCAAAGCACCGTAATCGCGTGATGATGCAGATGATGACGGGAGGCCGCCGGTGAGCACGACAACCGAGATCCAGGGAACCAGCAACGCTTCCTCCCCCGCCCCGCAGCGCGACATCGTCCGCGTCACCGTCCCCAAGCGCAGCCTCGCCTCGGAGCTGCGTGCGATCAAGATCGTCTGGCGCCGCGAGCTGATCCGCTTCCGATCCGACCGGATCCGGATCGTCACCTCGCTCGTGCAGCCGCTCCTGTTCCTGTTCGTGCTGGGTTCGGGGCTCCAGGGGCTGGCCTCGGCCGGCACGCACGGCGTAGCCCTGAAGACCTTCATCTACCCCGGCATCCTCTGCATCGCGGTCATGTTCACGGCGATGTTCTCGGCCGCCTCGATCGTCTGGGACCGGGAGTTTGGATTCCTGCGCGAGATGATGGTGGCTCCGATCAGGCGCAGCTCGATCGTGATCGGCAAGTGCCTCGGAGGCGCGACCGTCGCCTCCTTCCAGGGCGTCATCGTGATCTGCCTGGCCGGGCTGGTGCACGTCCCCTACAACGCCGTGATGATCGTTCAGATCTTCTTCCTGCAGCTTCTACTGGCGTTCGCGATTACCGCCTTCGGCGTCATGATCGCGGTTCGGATCAAGCAGATGCAGTCGTTCATGGGCGTCATGCAGATGGTGATCATGCCGATGTTTTTCATCTCCGGCGCCCTGTTCCCGGTGGCCGGTCTCCCGGCATGGCTGGCGGTCCTCAACCGTCTGGACCCCCTCACCTACGCGGTGGACCCGATGCGGCGAATCGTCTTCAACCATTTGTCGGTCTCCCCCGCCGCGCGCCATGCGCTTGATGCCGGAGTCACATGGTGGGGCTGGCGCGTCCCCACGCTGCTGGAAGCGGCCGTGATCGTCGTCCTCGGGCTCGGGATGCTCGGAATTGCCATCTGGGAGTTCAGCGCCACCGAGTAAACGTTGGAAGCCGATTTCCAACATGTTGTTGCCAGATTGGTGATGTTCACAACCCGTTGACATTCTCGGCCCGCGGCTGTGGCAGCTTGCGGGCCGTGAGCGGATCCGACCTCATCCTCGTGATCGTCATCGTCACCGGCGTGGCGTTCGACTTCACCAACGGCTTCCACGACACGGCCAACGCCGTGGCGACCTCGATCGCCACCGGTGCGCTGAAGCCGCGGGTCGCGGTCGGCATGTCGGCGATCCTCAATCTGATCGGTGCCTTTCTGTCGATCAGCGTCGCCGCGACGATCGCCAAGGGGATCATCAACCCCGCGCTGATCACCGGGAACACCGGCATGCTGATTGTGCTGGCGGCGCTGATCGGGGCGATCCTCTGGAACCTCATCACCTGGTACCTGACGATGCCCTCGAGCTCCAGCCACGCGCTGATCGGCGGGGTGATCGGAGCGACGATTGCGGCCGCGGGAACCAAGGCCGTCAGCTTCAGCCACCTCGCGCAATCGGTGCTCGCTCCGGCCGTCCTCTCGCCCTTCATCTGCTTGCTGGTGGCGGCGCTGGGAACCTTCCTGGCCTACAGGCTGATCCGGCTGCTGGCCGAGGATTTCGCCCGCAAGGGCTACCGCTACGGGCAGATCGGGTCCGCGGCCCTCGTTTCGCTGGCTCACGGCACCAACGACGCCCAGAAGACGATGGGCGTGATCACCCTCGCGCTGATCGCCGACGGCAAGATCAGCGCCGCGCACTTCTACGTCCCCTTCTGGGTCAAGCTGGTCTGCGCCGTCTCGATCGCCGCCGGCACGTTCATCGGAGGCTGGCGGATCATCAACACGATGGGCAACCGGCTCACCGATCTCGAGTCCCCGCAGGGCTTTGCCGCCGAGGCAGCGAGCGGGGCCACGATCCTCGCCTCCTCCTACTACGGCTACCCGCTGTCGACCACGCAGGTCGTCTCGGGCGGCGTCATGGGCGCCGGTCTCGGCAAGAAGCTCGCCAGCGTCCACTGGGGCGTCGTGGGACAGATGGTGACCGCTTGGATCTTCACGATCCCGGCCGCCGGGCTGATCGGCGCCGGCGCTTGGGAGGTCACCAACATCTTCGGTGACCACGGTGGCGCCGCGTCGGTGGTGGTCGCGGCGATCACCGCCGCCCTCGCCGCCGTGGTGTTCGTGCTGGCCCAGCGGACCAGGATCGGCCCTGACGAGCTCGACCGCACGCACGTGGGTCCGCTGGAGGAAGGCACCCAGGGCCGCGCTCCCCAACCCGTGGCTGCCGCGGGATAGGACGATGGTCGCCCTCGCCGCACCTCTCGTCAAGTGGGACGACATCCTGAAGATCCTGCTCGCCGGGATCATCGGCGCCGTGGGCGTGGTCGTCGTATACGGGTTCCTCCTGCTCGCCGTCTCGCGTGCTCGCAGCACCCAGCACGAATCCACGCGGATCGTCGATTATGCGATCGCCGGCGTGTGCGGCGTCCTGTGCGTCGCCGCTGTCGCGATCGGCATCTACGCGATGGTCAACAAGCCCAAGTCCTCGCAGTCCTCCTCCAAGGGCAAGAGCAAGATCGCGCTAACGAGAACCGGTCCAACCGTTCGGGGGCGGCTGGTAGCTTAGGCGGCGTGAGTACCGCCGAATCGGGAGCGCGCGCGAGCGCGCCTATCCGGGTTCCCTGCCTGCACAACCCTTCGCACCAGGAGCTGGCAACTCATCTCGGGGACCAGAAGTTCGTCTGGATCGACTACGAGAGCCCGACCGACGAGGACCTCGAGCAGCTCTCGAAGCTGATGAAGCTGCACCCGCTCACGGTGCAGGACGCCCGCACCTTCCAGCAGCGGCCGAAGATCCAGGAGTACGACGGGTATGTCTTCATGGTCGTCTTCGGCGCCGACTCCGATACGCAGTCCGGCGGACGCCTCCTGAGGGAGGTGCACATGATCCTGTCCGGGGATTACGTGGTGACGATCCGCCGCAAGCCCCTGGACTCGCTTGCCGAGCTGCGAGCCCGGTACTCAGACCAGCCGATCCGCAGCGAGCAGTTCCTGGTCTACGAGATCCTGGATGCCATCACGAGCACATACGTGCCCGTCCTCTCGAGAGTTGACGACGACATCGATGACATCGAGCAGGCGGTGATCGACTCGGCCTCCGAGGAGGAGCTGCAGCGCATCTTCTCGCTCAAGCGAGATCTCGTCGCGATGCGGCGCGTGATCACCCCCATGCGTGACATGTTCGCCCGTGACGGCGATCGGATCGCCAACCTGCCGGGCCTAGAAACCGACGATCGGCTGTACTTCCGAGACCTCTATGACGGGCTGATCCGGGTCTCGGATCTGGTCGACTCCTATCGAGACCTGCTCAGCGGCGCCACGGACATGTATCTGTCAGAAGTCGCCAACCGGCAAGGCGAGATCTCCAAGCAGCTCACGATCATCGCCACGATCTTTCTGCCGCTGTCGTTCCTGACCGGCTTCTTCGGCCAGAATTTCTCATTCCTGGTGGGCCACCTGATCAACAAGGAATGGACGTTCTGGGTCTTTGGCATTGGGCTGCTGCTCTTCTCGGTCATCGGCTTTAGGATCTACTTCGCGCGCAAGAAATGGATCTGACTTGAGCTACGTCCCGTCCCAAGAGCACCTCGAGCGCTACGCCAACCTTCTCATCGGCCACGCCCTGGGCGGCGGCGAGGGGATCGGCGTCGGCGACGTCGTAGAGGTGGTGGCGCCCGAGGCGGCCAAGCCGCTCTACGTGGAGCTCTGCCGGGCCGTATGGCGGGCTGGGGGCCATGTCATCGGCCGCTATCAGCCCGATGAGGATGCCACGGGGAGCCTTCGGCGCGACTTCTACGAGCTGGCAAGCGACGAGCAGCTCGACTTCTTCCCGGCGCGCTACCGCCGGGGCCTGATGGATGAGATCGACCACACCGTCGCGCTGCGCTGCACCAGCGATCCTCAAGCGCTGCAGAGCGTCGATCCCGCCAAGATCCTGCGCGAAAAGAGCGCCCACCTTCCCCTCGTGCAGTGGTTGACCGAGAAGGAGAGCGCCGGCGATTACACCTGGACGCTCGCCCTGTACGGCACCGAAGCCATGGCCGCCGAGGCCAAGCTGTCGATCGAGGACTACTGGGAGCAGATCATTTCGGCCTGCTTTCTCGATCAGCCTGATCCGGTTGCGTGCTGGCGGGAGGTCAACGAGCAAATCGGCCAGCACTGCGCCCATCTGAACTCCCTTCCCATCGACCGTCTGCACGTCGAGGGCGACGACATCGACCTCTGGCTGACGCTCGGCGAGAAGCGCCGTTGGCTGGGTGGCGGGGGCCGCAACATCCCGAGCTTCGAGGTCTTTACGAGCCCCGACTGGCGCGGCACCGAGGGGCGGATCCGCTTCAGCGAGCCGCTGTACATCTACGGCTCACTGGTCACCGGCATCGAACTCGAGTTCCGCGACGGGCTGGTCGTCTCCACGCGCGCCGATCAGAACCAGGGCCTCCTGCAGGAGATGGTCGCCACCGAGGGCGCCAATAAGGTCGGCGAGTTTTCCCTCACCGACTCCCGGCTATCGCGGATCACCCGCTTCATGGCCGACACCCTCTTTGACGAGAACACCGGCGGCCCGTACGGCAACACCCACGTGGCGATCGGGCTATCGCTGCGCCACGCCTACGACGGCGACCCGAGCACGGTCAGTGATGAGGAGTGGGCGCAGTTGGGATTCAACGAATCGGTGGTCCATACCGACATCGTCTCCACCACAGACCGCACCGTCACCGCCGTGCTCGACGACGGAAGCGAACGCGTCATCTACTCCGGCGGGCAATTCCAGCCTTCGGAGTAGGCGCCCGGAGTAGGGGCCGCCGCGGACGGCGGCCCCCGGAGCTCCTAGACGGTCGCGGTGGCCGGCTCCTCGACCCGCCGCGGTAGCAATGTCTCGCGAGCGATCACCAGACGCTGGATCTGTGCCGTGCCCTCGTAGAGCTGCAGGAT
>JBAPXO010000735.1:0-1757 GCA_049284255.1 Solirubrobacteraceae bacterium
GCGGATGACCGCGATTGCGATCTCAGCCGGCCGGCAACCGGCATGGCGCCGTCTGATCGGCTTCAACCTATTCACCGGGATCATCGGAGCGATCATCGGGTGGCTGATCGGAGACTGGGTGGGCGGCCGGGTGCACGCCACCAGCATCGCCTACTACTCGGCTGAGGCCGGGCAGAACGACATCTCCGTCCTCCTTGGCTACCTCTTCGGGGTGACCGGCTTCCTGGTGGGACTCGGGTTCGCCAACTACCCGATCCGGAGGATGCTCGGCTACCCGCCGACGCTCGCCGAGCGAGAGAGCGCGGGCGAGGGCATCGGCCGGTACTTCAGCCTCTGCACCGACCACAAGGTGGTCTCGATCCAGTACATCATCGGGATCGGGGTGTTCTTCCTGGTGGGCGGGATCAACGCGATGCTGATCCGGGTCGAGCTCCTGCAGCCCAATGTCCACGCATTCGGCGCCAACCAGTATCTGACGCTGGTCGGTGTCCACGGCTCGATGATGATGGGGATCATGACGTCAGCCATTCTCGGCCCGTTCGCCAACTGGCTGGTGCCGCTGATGATCGGAACGCGGCGGATGGCCTATCCGCGGATCGAGTCGTTCACCTTCTGGCTGCTGATGGCGGCCGGCGTCGTTCTTGTCACGACGGTCTTCTTCGGCGGCTTTCAAACCGGCTGGACCGGCTACCAGCCGCTCGGCGATCAGGGCACCACCGGCTACGACGCCTACATCGGCTTCTTCGCGCTCGTCGGCATCTCGATGTGTCTGCTGGGCTTCAACCTCCTGGCCACGATCATCACTATGCGCGCGCCCGGCATGACCTGGACGCGGCTGCCGATCTTCGTCTGGAGCGTGCTCGCCACGGCGATATTGATGATGCTGGCGGCCCCGATGCTGATCGCCGCGCTGCTGATGGGCGCGCTCGATCGCACCGCCCAGACCGCCTTCTATGTCGCCGGCAACGGCGGCAGCTCCTACCTGTTCCAGAACCTCTTCTGGGTCTTCGGCCATCCGGAGGTCTACATCGTCGCCCTGCCGGGCTTCGGGATCGTGCTCGAGCTCCTACCGGTGTTCGCGCGCAAGCCGCTGTGGGGCTACCGGCTGGCGGTCGCCGGAATGCTGGGGGTCTCGCTGCTGAGCTTCTTCGTGTGGCAGCACCACCTCTTCGTGAGTGGGATCGACGCCGACCTGCGTCCGTTCTACATGCTGTCGACGGAGATCATCTCGCTGCCCACCGGGTTCATCTTCATCTGTGCCATGGGAACGATCTGGCGTGGCCGAATACGTTTCACCGTGCCGATGCTGTTTTGCCTGGGATGGGTGTTCAACTTCCTGATCGGCGGCATCTCCGGTGTCTTTCTCTCCGATGTGCCCAGCGATGTCACCACCCACGGCAGCTTCTTCGTGATGGCCCACTTCCACTACACGATCATGGGCGGGTTGGTGTTCACGCTGTTCGCGGCGACCTACTACTGGGGCCCGAAGATGATCGGCTTCAAGCTCGACGAGCGCTTGGGCAAGATCCACTTCTGGTCGCTGTTCATCGCCTTCAACTCGACCTTCGGGCCGCTGTTCGCTCTGGGAATACTTGGGATGCCCCGACGCGTGGTCACCTACCCGACGAACCTGCAGGCGCTCAATGACTGGGTCTCGGTGTCGGCGTTTGTCATCGGGATCTCCATGCTGGTGTTCATCTTCAACGTGGTCTGGTCGTTCTTCTTCCGACGGATTCCCGAGGAGGACAACCCCTGGA
>JBAPXO010000736.1:0-2406 GCA_049284255.1 Solirubrobacteraceae bacterium
CGAGCGCCCTGGCCAGCGCGCATGCGCCGCCGCCGATGTGCAGCACCCGGCGCGACCGGGCGACGCCGAGCACGATCCGCACCCAGCGCAGGTAGTCGAACTCGAGATGGGTGGGGTCGGCGAGATCGACGTAGGACGCGTCCATGTCGTCCTGGCGCAGTAGTCGCCCCGACAAGCGTCGCGGATCACGCTCGATCACCAAGTCGCCGCGACGGGCGACCGGGCTCGGCGCTACTCGTCGCGCCAAACCGGCGGGCGCTTGTCCAGGAAGGCGCTCATTCCCTCCTGCGCGTCGGCGGCGAGCGCGTTCTCGGTCATCACGGCCCGGCAGTGCTCATAGGCCTCGTGCTCGCTTCGATCGACCTGGTCATAGAAGGCGCGCTTGCCGGTGGCCACCGTATAGGCGCTCGGTCGCGAGAGGGCAGCCACGAGCTCAGCGATGGCGGCCTCGAGCTCCTCGGGCTCGACCACGCGGTTGACCAGACCCCAGTCCAGGGCGGTCTCGGCGTCGATCGGCTCGCCGGTGAGCAACATCTGGAGCGCCCGCTTGCGCCCGACGGCCCGGGAGACCGGAACCATCGGCGTCGAGCAGAACAGACCGATGTTCACCCCGGGAGTGGCAAACCGCGTCCCCCGAGCGGCGATCGCCAGGTCGCAGGCGGCCACGAGCTGGCAACCGGCCGCGGTTGCGATTCCGTGCACCTTGGCGACCACGGGCTGGGGAAGCTCCTGGATCGTCTCCATCATCGTCGTGCACAGCCCGAATAACTCGGCGTAGAAGGCCTCGTCGCGGCCGATCATCTCCGAAAGGTCGTGGCCGGCCGAGAACGCCGGGCCGGCCCCTTCCAGGACGATCGCGCGTGTCTCTGTCAGGGACGAGACTTCCCCAAGCGCGGCCGTCAACTCGGCCATCAACTCCAGCGAGAGCGCGTTGCGCCGCTCGGGACGGTTGAGGATTACGCGCGCCGACGGACCGTCGGTGCGAACGGCGAGGTTGCGGTACTCGGTGGCGGGCAACCGGCCCACAGCAAAAGCGTACCTGCCCGTCACACCGGGAGGGCGGGCGTGATAGGACTCCCCCACGGTGCAACGACCGACAGCAAATTGGTTGATCAGCGTGGGATGCGTGGTCGTCGCGGCACTCGTGCTCATGACGGGCACTGCCTCGGCCCGGCTCGAGGTCAGCGTTCTCGCCCACGTCCCGGCTCCCGGTTACCCCGCGGACACGGTGATCGCGCCCGACGGGACTATCTACACAGGCACGTTCAAGAGCTTCACCGCGGCCTCGGACAGCGGCCCCTCCAAAGTGTTCGCCTACTCGCCCTCCGGCAAGCTCCTGCGCACCTACACGGTGCAAGGCCAGACTCCGGGGACGGCCGACGCCGTGCAGGTCGCGGCGATTGACCGAACCGGCACGCTCTACCTGCTTGATCAGAGCCCCGCTCGGATCATCAAGCTCGACCCCAAGACGGGTGCGCAGACGACCTGGGCCACGTTCGCGACGCTTCCAGCCTGCCCGGCCGCCCCGCCCCAGGCGTGCTCGGACGGTGCCGGCGGCAACCCGCCTGAGCCGGACTTCGCTACTTGGGGACCCGACGGCTCGCTTTACGTCACCGACTACAACCAGGCGCTGATCTGGCGGGTGCCGCCGAGCGGCGGGCCGGCGCAGGTCTGGCTGACTACCCCGGACTTCAACGGAATCATCGTCGGCCCCGCCGGGATCGCGCTGATGCCCGGCGGACACACACTGATGGTGAGCACCGGGGGTGGCGGCACCGACCCATCGACCGGCAAGCTGTACACGCTGCCGATCCAGGCCAATGGTCAGCCCGGTCAGCTCAGGCAGATCTGGGAGAGCGCGGCCGGCGAGGCGCCCGACGGCTTTGCCCTGGCGCGATCAGGCGATATCTATTTATCCCTGGTCGGGCCCTCGGGCAACGCCGTGGTCGAACTTTCTCCGCAGGGGACAGAGATCGCCCGCGTGCCCGCCAACGCCGCCGCCAACGCGGCGATGTCGGTTCCGTTCGACGCCCCGGGGAGCGTCAGCTTCGAGGGCGACAACCTGATCGTCACCAACGAGTCCTCGCTGAACAACGACAGCGCCGACTGGGCGCTGCTTCAGATCTCGGCCGGCGAACCCGGCCAGCCGCTGTCACTCCCCCCGCCGGCCCCGCCGCCGCCCCGCACCACCTACCGCCTGCGGGTCAGCCCCCGGCGCGTTCGCAGCGGCCGGCGCGTGGCCTTCCGGTTCGTGGCCACCGAGTCGGTCGCCGGGACGAAAGCCCGGCCGCTTCCAAACGCCGTGATTCGATTTGCCCGCCATTCCCGGCACACCGGCAAGCGCGGGCGCGCCACGATCAAGGCCCGCCTGCGGGGACACAACCGGCGCTACCGCGCCACGCTGCT
>JBAPXO010000737.1:0-1574 GCA_049284255.1 Solirubrobacteraceae bacterium
CTCTTCCGGGTCTTTGCCGAGCACGAGATCGCTGGTCACCAGCGCTCCGGCGTTGACCATCGGGTTGTACGGCCGGTGGTGGCGCTCATCGAAGACGATCGAGTTGAACGCGTCGCCGCTCGGCTCCACTCCGACGCGCTGCAGCACCTCTTCCCGCCCGCGATCCTCGAGCGCGAGCCCGTAGACGAAGACCTTCGATAGGGACTGCAGCGCGAACGGGACTTCGCAGTCGCCCACGCCGTGTACGTGACCTTCGGTTGCCGTGAAGCCGACGCCGAACGTGTCGCGCTCCGACCGGGCCTCCGCGGAACCGTAGTAGCCGCGTCCGGATTCGTAGAAGCTCGTGGCGTCACCGTCCTGATCTGAGTCGTGGCGCTGGTAGAGCTCCTCCAGCCTCTGATCGACCTGGTCACGGAGATAGGGAGTCGGCATCGAGATCTCTGGGAAAGCTACCGGTCGGAGGCATGCGCCGCCCGTCGATGCGTCCGGTCCAGCCTCCATCTCGCTCGTCTCGTTTGCCGGGGCATGCGGCGAGCTAGCCTGACTGGTGTCAGGCGTTCGTTGCTGAAAGGGGAGTCCACGTGCCGATCATCATCAACGGCCACGCGTCGGCGGTGCCCGCCGACGCCCGTGTCTCGTTGCTCGACTTCGTCCGCGAGCATCTTGGCCTGCACGGCACGAAGAAGGGGTGCAACCAGGGCGCGTGCGGTGCCTGCACGGTTCTCGTCGACGGGGAGCGGGTCCTCTCCTGTCTTGCCCTCGCCGTCCAATACGAGGGGCAAGAAGTGACCACGATCGAGGGGCTCGCAAACGATGGAGCGCTACACCCGTTGCAGCAGGCGTTCATCGACCATGACGGATTTCAGTGCGGCTACTGCACCCCGGGTCAGATCTGCTCGGCGGTGGGGATGGCGGGGGAGGTCGCCCGTGGCGTGCCCAGCCATCTCACCGAGGATCTTGGCGCCTCCGAGATCGCGCTCGATCACGACGAGCTGCGCGAGCGGATGAGCGGCAATTTGTGTCGCTGCGGGGCTCACAACGGGATCGTCGATGCGATCGCCGAGGTCTACGCGGAGTCAGGCGCATGATCGAGCTCGCCTATTCACGCGCCACCGACGCCTCCGATGCGGTCCGTCGCGCCGAAGGTGAGAACGCGAGATACCTCGGCGGAGGCACGAACCTGGTCGACCTCATGCGCGAGACCGTGGAAGTTCCCTCGGTGCTCGTTGACGTGACCGGCCTGTCGGCTGAGATCGAGGAGACCGGCGACGGCGGCCTGATGATCGGTGCGGCGGCGCGCAACACCGCGGTGGCCGAGCACGGGCTGGTTCGCACGCGCTACCCGATGCTCACACGCGCGATCGTCGCCGGCGCCTCGGCGCAGATCCGCAACATGGCGACGGTCGGCGGCAATCTGCTGCAGCGCACGCGCTGCACCTACTTCTACGACACCGACGGCTCGCGCTGTAACAAGCGGACCCCGGGCGAGGGCTGCGACGCGATCGAAGGCTTCAACCGCAACCACGCCATCCTCGGCGCGTCGCCGGCGTGCGTTGCCACCCACCCCTCTGACA
>JBAPXO010000738.1:0-3571 GCA_049284255.1 Solirubrobacteraceae bacterium
GCCCGAGGATGACCCGCGGCCCGTGTGCGGAGGCTCGCACCGCACCGCTGAGCACTGATCGAGTCGATGAGCGAAGACTCGGTCGCGGGCACGCTGGCGCTGCTCGACTGGCGGCGTCGCGTCGCCGAGCTCTATGCGGAGATCCGCGCCAGCGCGGACCCTCGTGACGGATGGGAGGAGTGGTGCCACACGCGCGCCGCGCTGTTTCGTGAGCACGTCCAATCTCCCCTCCCGCCCGACGCTCGATCGGGCTTCTCCGGGCCGCACGTCTTTGCCTACGATCCCGCCTGGCGGATCCTGGCCGGAGTCGACCCTGCGGAGCCGATGCGGCTTGAGTTGCCCACCAGCAGCGACGGGGTGATGACCGCCAACCGGTTCGCGCGGACCTCGTTTACATCGGAGGGCGCCGAGCTGAGCCTTGACCTCTACGAGCTCGAGTCCTACGGGGGTGGTCTGTTCGTGCCGTTCGCCGACGCCACCAGCGGCGGCGAGACCTACGGCGCCGGGCGGTACCTGCTGGACACCATCAAGGGTTCAGATCTCGGCCAGCAGGACGGCAGCCTCGTGCTGGATTTCAACTTCGCCTACCAGCCCTCTTGCTCCTATGACCCTCGGTGGACCTGTCCGCTGGCGCCGCCGGCCAACCGACTGCCCGTCGCCGTAAGGGCCGGGGAGAGGCTTGGCGCCGACTGAGCCGGCCGCCGGCCGACGCCGGCAACGGCAGCCCACCCGGCGGTGCCATTTGTTTGACCCCTCAAGGACCACGCGCTAAAATCTTAGTCGTAACGACTTAGATCTGAATCAGATCGGAGATTGAGAAACCGTGGACTTTGAGAATACGAACCCCCAGAACGCCCGTCTGTGCGACGTTTGCGGCGAGCGGCCGGGCGTCGTGCAGGTGATGTTCGCCGGCAACGGCGGACGGCGCGCCGGGCTGCTCTGTGAACGGTGCGCGCGCCAGGCGATGGCTGCCCAGCAGGGCGGCACGCCCGAGGACGGGCTGTTCGACGGGCCCGGCGGCCCGTTTGGCGAAATCGGCGCCAGCCGTGGCCGGGCGGCAACCGGTCAGCGTCAGCAGACCCGTACCGGCAGTGAGACCCCGGCGCTCGATCAGTTTGGCCGTGACCTCACGGCCGAGGCTCGGGCAGGCCGCGTCGATCCGGTGATCGGGCGCGCGCAGGAGATCGAGCAGGTCGTCGAGACCCTGTCGCGGAGGCGCAAGAACAACGCCGCCCTGATCGGCGAGGCCGGTGTGGGCAAGACCGCGATCGCGGAGGGCCTGGCCCTGCGGATCGCGGAGAACGACGTGCCCGATCAGCTTCGCAACGTGCGCGTGGTCGCGCTTGATCTCGTCGGCATGGTCGCCGGCACCCAGTTCCGCGGGGCCTTCGAGCAGCGGCTGAAGGCCGCTCTGGACGAGGTCGTCGCCGCGGAGGGACGGATCATCCTGTTCGTCGACGAGCTCCACACCGTGCTCGGCGCCGGCGGCGCCGAGGGCGCCATGGATGCCGCCAACACCCTGAAGCCGATGCTGACCCGCGGAGAGCTGCGGATGGTCGGGGCCACGACCCTGGCCGAGTACCGCAAGGTCGAGCGCGACGCCGCTCTGGCCCGGCGCTTCACGGCCATCATGGTCCAGGAGCCGTCGGTGGACGAGACGATCGAGATCCTGGGCGGCCTGCGCGGCCGGTATGAGGATCACCATGGCGTGCAGATCGCCGACGAGGCGCTCGAGTCCGCCGCCCGGCTTTCGGACCGCTACATCAGCGAGTACCGGCTGCCCGATAAGGCGATCGACCTCGTCGACCAGGCGGCGGCGCGGCTGGCGCTGCGCGGGGCCGGCCCGGTCAGCGAGCTCGTCCGGCTACGCACCGAACTCGAGCACCTGCGCGCCGAGAAGCAGGCCGCGGTGGACGCCGAGGCCTACGAGGATGCCGGTGAGCTCAAGCAGCGCATCGACCGCCTCCAGCGTGAGCTGGCCGACCTGACCGCTGAGGGCAGCGACGACGGCGAAGCGGTTGGCTCCGACGTACCCGCCGACACCGTCGACGAGCGCATGATCGCCGAGGTGGTGGCCACCCGGACCGGGATCCCGGTCGGGGAGCTGGTCGCGGCCGAGCTGGAGCGGCTGGGCACGCTGGAGGACGATCTGCATCAGCGGGTGGTCGGCCAGCATGAGGCCGTTCAAGCGGTGGCCGAGACCGTGCGCCACGCACGGGCCGGCCTGGCCGAGCCCGATCGCCCGCTGGGCAGCTTCCTGTTCATGGGGCCGACCGGCGTGGGCAAGACCGAGCTGGTCAAGGCGCTTGCCGAGCGACTGTTCGCCACCGAGAAGGCCCTGGTCCGGATCGACATGTCCGAGTACCGCGAGCCCCACACGGTCGCGCGGCTGATCGGATCGCCGCCCGGCTATGTCGGCTACGGCGACGGCGGTCAGCTGACCGAGCCGGTGCGCCGGCGGCCGTACTCGGTGATCCTGCTCGACGAGATCGAGACGGCCCACCCCGAGGTCTGGAACGTGCTCCTGCAGGTTCTCGACGACGGCCGGCTGACCGATGGCGAAGGACGCACCGTCGACTTCACCAACACGGTGATCGTGATGACGTCCAACCTCGGCGCCGGCCAGGCCAAGCGGCCGCTGGGCTTCGCCGGAGGCGAGGCCGATCCGGCCGAGGGTCGGATGCGGGCAGCGGCCAAGCGGGCCTTCCTGCCGGAGTTCCTGAATCGGATCGACGAGCTGGTGGTCTTCGAGCCGCTCACCGAGGAGCAGGTGCGGAGCATCGGCGACATGCTGTGCCGCCGGATCGCCGAGCGTTTGCGTGACGAGCGCGGCGTCGAGCTGGCGGTGGAGCCGGAGCTCGTGGCACGTCTGGCCGGCGAGGGCTTCGATCCGGAGTTCGGGGCGCGGCCGCTCAAGCGCCACCTGCGCCGCACCCTGGAGAAGGAGCTCACCCGAGCCATCCTCGACGGGCGGATCGCCGACGGCGCTCATGTGACCGCCCGCGGCGACGACGAGAACGAGATCGCGCTCGACGTCGCGCAGCCGGTCGCCGTCTAATCAACGACTAGAGGTCCGGGCGTCCGCGAGAGCGGGCGCCCGTGCCTTTAGCTCTCGCGTCCGCGCGCCGCGGCGACGAGACGATCGATCTCTCGCTGGCGGCGCTCGACGTAGGCCTGGGCTTCCTGCTCGGCCTTCTCCTGCAGCGCTTGCCGCTCCCGGGCCGCTTCGTCACGCATGACGGCCAAGAGCTGTTCACCGGCGACGCGGGCGGTCTGCAACTCCTGCTCGCCCTTCTGCTTGGCCTCGGCCACGATGGCCTCCGCCTCCTGCTCGGCCTGCGCCAGACGCTGCACCGAGCCCATCTTCTCGACCGCCTGATCGGTCAGCGCCTGGGCCTCGCGTCGAGCGACGTCAAGGAGGCTCTCCGCCTCCGCGCGTGCCTCCGACAGCTCCGCCTCGGCTTCACGGCGAATCCGTTGCGCTTCGGTCTCGGCCTGGACGCGGTCGCGCTCACTGGTCGCGACATCGGCGGCAGCGCGCAGGCGCGCGCCCTCCAGCGTGGCCTGGGCC
>JBAPXO010000739.1:0-3380 GCA_049284255.1 Solirubrobacteraceae bacterium
GGTCGCGCCCGCCGCTCGCGCTTCCCCACGGCGCACGCGTCGCCTTCTATCTCGCCCCCAACGTCGAGCACTTCGCCATCGACCGTCCCGCCGTCAGCCTGTTCGGTGCCACCGCGGCGCTCACCCCCGACCCGCTCAACTACGGGTGGCGCGACTATGGAGTCCGGGTCGGGATCTGGCGGGTCATGGAGGCGCTCGACGAGCGCTCGCTGCGCGCGAGCGTGGCGCTGAACTCCGCCGTGTGCGATCACTACCCGGAGATCATCGCCGAGGGCGTGAAGCGACACTGGTGCTGGGTGGCGCACGGGCGCGACAACTCCACCTTCCACACCGGCATGACGGTGGACGAGGAGCGGTCGCTGCTGTCGAGCGTGATCCATGGGATCGAACGGGCCACCGGCGCCGCGCCGCGCGGCTGGCTCGGGCCGGCGCTGACCGAGACCTTCAACACGCCACGCCTGCTCAGCGACCTCGGCTTGCGGTACGTGATGGACTGGTGCAACGACGACGAGCCCTATCACCTCGACGTCGAGCCGGGACCGATGGTGGCGCTGCCCTACCTGAGCGAGGTCAGCGACATCCCCATCTTCCTCCTGCACGGGGGTGGCCCGGACGACTTCACCCGCGCCGTAACGGACCACTTCGACCGTCTCTACCGAGAGGGTGAGCGGCGACCGGCGGTGATGGGGCTGGGCGTGCATCCGTTCCTGATCGGGCAGCCCGGACGCATCGCCGCGTTGGAGCGTGCGCTGGATCACATCGCCTCCCACGAGGATGTGTGGCTGACGACGAGCGATGAGATCGTCGACTGGTATCTCGGCGAGGCGACGGGGTGAACGGGTCACCCACCGCTGCCCGTCCGGCTGACCTGGCGATCATCAATCTCGCCGGTGTCTGCACCGGCGACCTGAGCGCTCCCCTGCTGAACGTGGACACGATCTCGATCCGCGACGGCAAGGTGGCCGCGCTCGGCACCGGGATCTCGCCAGGAGACGATCAGCCGGTGATCGACGCCCGCGGCTGTACCGCCGCTCCCGGCCTCATCGACTCCCACGTGCACACGGTCATGGGCGACTGGACCCCGCGCCAGAACACGATCGGCTTCCTCGAGAGCTACGCCCACGGTGGGATCACCCGAGCGCTGTCGGCGAGCGAGGTGCATCTACCGGGCCGGCCGCGAGACCCGGCCGGGGTCAAGGCACTGGCGCTGACCGCGCACCGCTGCTTCACGAATCTCCGGCCGGGCGGGATGACCGTTCACGGCGGATCGCTGATCCTCGAGCCGGGTCTGGTGGAGGAGGACTTTGCCGAGCTCGCGCGGGAGGGGGTGTGGCAGGCCAAGGCCGGAATGGGCAACTTCAGGCCCTCGCGGGACGTGGCGCCGCTCGTGCGCTGGGCACAGCGCCACGCCTTCAAGGTCATGTGCCATACCGGGGGAGAGTCGATCCCGGACTCCTCGCCGGTGACCGCGGCCGACCTGCTCGAGATCCGCCCGGACGTGGCCGGTCACGTCAACGGCGGCACGACATCGCTGCCTGATGGGGATCTGCCGTCGGTCGTCGATTCCGGTATCGCGCTGCAACTCTGCCAGGCCGGAAACCTCCGCTCGGCGCTGCGGATCCTCGACCTCGCCCGGCAGGGCGACGCGCTGGACCGGGTCCTGGTCGCCAGCGACACCCCCACCGGGACGGGAATGATGCCGCTCGCGGTCATCAAGTCGCTCACCGAGCTCACCTCGCTGGGTGACCTCGCCGCCGAGGCGGCGTTCTGCCTGGCGACCGGAAACGTCATGCGGACGTACGGCCTCGACGCCGGCGTCCTGCGGATCGGGGCGCCGGCGGACCTCATCCTCGTCGATGCCCCGCTCTCCTCAGCCGCGCCGGATGCCCTCGGCGCAATGCGCCGCGGCGATCTGCCGTCGATCGCCGCCGTCGTCACCGACGGGATTCTCCGGATCCTGCGCAGCCGGAACACGCCCCCGCCCCAGCACATGCCGGTCGTGCTCGTTCACGCGGCGCCAACGGCCCCCGCGCCCTAGCCCCAACACCGATTCCCGATCGGGCCGCGCTGGGCGCAACCAATCGCTGAGCGCCAACGGAATACAGAATCCGTATACTGTAGCCAGTAACCACCAACTTTGGGGAGAGTGTCGCGGTGACCTTCTTTGGAGTCCGGGCCCGAACACGAGTTGCCGCTGGCTGCTTGGCGCTGATCGCCGCGATGGCCATCGCGGCCTGTGGCAGCAGCAGCTCCAGCAGCTCCAGTAGTACGAGCGCCGCCAGCTCGGGCGCGAGCGGCGGAGGGGCCAGCTCAAGCCAGACGTCAGCTACGGCCGGCACCAAGACGGTGAACATCGCCTACCTGCTCGCCACCGAGGAGGCGGGATACCCGCTCGGGATGAAGGCCGCAGCCGAGGCGGTGGCGTCCCAGTACCACGCCAAGATCCAGTTCTTCGACGCGGAGTTCAACCCCGCGACTCAGGTCGCGCAATGTGAGGACGCCATCACCCGTGGCACCTTCCAGGCGATCGTGGCCCTGCCCGCCGCATCGCCGCCGATGGACGTCTGTGCCCGGCTGGCGCTACAGCACCACATCCCACTGATCTCCACCAACACCCCGGTCGGCGACAACCTGAGCCAGATCGCACCGACCGTTCCGGGCGTCACCTCGCAGGTGCTGGTGCCGGCGATCACCTACTTCGGCCCCAACCCCCACGATGGCTCCGGTCAGCTGCTGCCGGCCATGTGCCACCAGGTCAAGGGCACCTGCCGGGTCGCCTTCATCATCGGGAACGCGGCGCTGGCGCTGACCAGCCCGGCTGAGGCGGCGGTCAAACGGCTTGCCGCCCAGCACGGCTGGCAGGTCGTCGGCACCTGCGCCGGCAACTACCAACGCCAGGGAGGAGCGACCTGCATGCAGAATCTGCTCCAGAAGGCCCCGAACCTCAACGTGGTCATGTCACTGTCGGATGACATGGCGCAGGGGGCCACCGAGGTGCTGGAGCGCGCTGGCAAGGTCCTCGGCAAGCAGGTCCTGATCGGGACCCAAGGGGGCAGCTATGAGGGTGTGCCGCTGATTCGGGCCGGCAAATGGTACGGCTCGATCATCTCGCCGGCGCAGCCGGAGGGCGCCATCCCGGTCCAGCTCGCGGCCGAGGCGGCAACAGGCAAGAAGGTGCCCAGCGCCGTCAACCCGCTGCTGGCAGTTCACCTCCCGCTGGTCTTCGACCAGCAGAACAAGAACCAGTACCCCAGCTTCAAGGGCTATTTCCACGCCTGAGGACGTGACCCACCCTCAACCGCCGGCGTCGGACGCCGATCGTCGCTCCGACGACGATCGGCGCGAGCCCGGCCTCGAGTGCCGCGGGGTCAGCAAGCGCT
>JBAPXO010000740.1:0-1778 GCA_049284255.1 Solirubrobacteraceae bacterium
TTGACCGGGCGTGCGCACTCACCGGGAACTCCTACGGCCCGCTCTCTATCCGTGGCCAGCGCACCCGGTGGGCCAGCTGCTCACGCAACGGCGCGATGAGCTTTAACTGGCGGCTCCTCCTCGCTCCCGAGGCGGTGCTCGACTACGTCGTCTGGCATGAGGTCTGCCACCTCGAGATCATGGACCACTCCCCCCGCTTCTGGGCGCTGCTGGCCAAGCGATGCCCTAACTACCGTGAGCATTCGCGCTGGCTGCGCCGCCACGGGCAGACGCTCGTTCTCTGAGACCCGCTCACGTGCGAGACCTCCCGCGCGGGGCCGCGTCGCCGTGCCGAGCTATCGCTAGCAACGCGTCAGGTTGGTGAGGATCGGCGCTCATATAAGCGTCCAGCCCGCTGGTCTAGACCAGAAATCGGGTTGACATTGATCTGAGAACCAGTGCACGTCTTGAAGACTGGGTCAATCCGGGGAGGCCGAATGAACTCGGCAATTGCAGGGCGGGTGGCAGGGGTCGCGACGGTCTGTCTGAGCCTGACCGTCTTTACAGCCTCGGCGGCAGCAGCGCCGAGCAATCAGTTTGGCTGCAGGGCGAGCGTGACCGCGGTGCGCCCGGCGCAGGCGCTACCGCCGGTCGAGCCCTACGCCGCCAACCGAGCGGAAGCCCCGTGCGCGACCGATAGCGCGGGGGCCAGCCAGGGGACGACCGGGAGCACCGCCGGAGGCAGCGTCGCGACGGCCGGACCGAGCGCGGCGTACACCTATTCGACGAGCACGGCCGATCAGACCACAGGGGCGATCGCCCCAGGCGCCACCGCGTTGGCATCGGTCGACGGCGGCTCGCTCAGCGGCAGCGGCGATTCGGTGGTCGTGGCCGGGCCTGCTCAGGCCCAGGCTTCCTATTCATGCGTTGACGGCGCGCTGAGCTCTTCCGGCAGCTCAAACGTCACTGCGGCGATCGTCAACGGGCAGAGGGTTCAGCCATCGAGTCCAGGTGCCGAGCAGACCGAGCAGCTCGGGGGCGGCTCCTACGTGACGATCAACCAGCAGGTCAAGACGGCTACCTCCTTGACCGAGCGACTCGTCTTCGTGCACCTGGCGGGTCTCGGAGACCTCGTTCTCGGCGAGGCGCAGGTGACGCTGTCCTCAAGCGATCCTTGCGCCGGCACGGCGGGATCCGGCGGTGGAGGATCGGGATCAGGAGGCGGGTCGCTCAGCGCCTGCCCCGCGGGCTCGGTCCTGCTCGCCAGCACGCAGCTGTGCGAGATCGTGATGCCCGGTGGCCAGGACATCATCGTCAGCGCGCCCTTCAAAGGCCCGACCGGCGGCACCGTGATCAGTCTCGCGGCCGCCCGAGGGCGTTACAAGAGTGCGTGTCTGTCTGGCCCCGGCCCCAAGTTCGCGGTCGTCGGGACCAACGCAGCCGATCGGATCAACGGAACGTCTCACGGTGACCGGATCCTGGGTCTGGGAGGAAACGACCGGATCGCCGGCGGCGGCGGCAACGACTGCATCGACGGCGGCCCGGGGAACGACCGCATTTGGGGCGGCAACGGCAAGGACCGCATTTACGGTGCAAGCGGCAACGACCGCATCTCGGTGCAGGGCGGCAGCAGCTACGTCAATGCAGGCGCGGGGAAGGACCGCGTCTTCCTCGGCAACGGCAGCGACCGTGCATACGGAGGGCCCGGCAATGACCGCATCGCGGTTGGCCGCGGCCGCGATCACGTCTACGGCGGCGCTGGCCGCGACACGATCACCACGGGTGACGGCAATGACTGG
>JBAPXO010000741.1:0-3369 GCA_049284255.1 Solirubrobacteraceae bacterium
CCGAGGCCCGCGGGGCGCTGGCCATGAAGGCCGGCCAGCTCGGGACGGCGGTCGCCGAAGCGTCAGCCCCCGACGCGGCCCCGGAGGTGCCAGCCGAGGATCCAGGCCCGCAGGCCCGCGTCGAGCTCCAAGTCAGAAATCAGGTCGGGCTCCACGCACGCCCCGCGGCACGCCTGATCGCGCTTGCACGAGGCTTCGATGCCGAGATCCGGATTGCTAGGGCCGACGGAGGACGGCCTGTACCGGCAACCAGCCTCACCAATCTCATCGCCCTCGGGGTCCGGCTGGGAGATGTGCTCGTGGTCACGGCCAGTGGTCCCGAGGCGCGGGCTGCCGTCGACGCCGTACGCGGCCTGGCCGAGGATGGCTTCGGCGACGGCGTCGTCTCCGAGTCGCCGCCCGGCGGCGGTGAGTCAACTAGTGCCTCGGTCGAGTTCGGACCCCACGAAGACGTTCCCGACCTTGGATCCCCGTTGCGAGGGGTGGCCGTCTCGCCGGGTCTGGCGATCGGACCAGCGCGGTGGCTGCACGGCGACGACCGCCCGCCGCCCGATCGCCCGGCGCAGGGCCCCGACATCGAGCGCGATCGGCTGGACCGCGCCCGCTCGGCCGCTCGGGAGGCGATCGAGCACGACCGATCGCTCGTCGCCCAGCGGGCCGGTCAAGCCGAGAGCGAGATCTTCGATGCCCACCTCGCGCTGCTCGAAGACGAGGCGCTGGTCGACCCCGCCCACGCCGCCATCGACGCCGGCAAAACCGCCGAGCGCGCCTGGTATGACGCCGCCCGGGAGATCGCCGAGCGCTATCGCGCGCTGCCCGAGGCGATTCTGCAAGAACGGGCCGTCGATGTCCTGGACGTCGAGCGACGGGTCCTCGCATCCCTGATCTCCGGCGGCGATGCTGCCGATGAGGCCGAGGGAATCGCCGTCGCGAACGAGCTCGTGCCCGCCGAGGTCGCCCGCCTCGATCCCGAACAGGTGCTGGGGATCGCCGGCGCGCGCGGCTCGGCCACCGCTCACGCCGCCATCCTGGCCCGCGCACTCGGGCTACCGACAGTGGTCGGACTTGGGGGCCAAGTGGCGCATATCGCCGAAGGGACGACGCTCCTGCTCGACGGGGATGTCGGCATGCTCGAGGTCGACCCACCGCCGGCGCGCCTGGACCAGGCACGCCGGGAACGCGCTCGCGCCGACGCTCGCCGGGCCGCCGCCCGTCAGTCCGCCCACGAGCCCGCGGTCACCGTGGACGGCCGGCGCGTGGAGGTGTTCGCCAACCTCGGTGCCGCCGACGAAGCCGAGCGGGCGGTTGCCCTAGGCGCTGAGGGCGTCGGCCTGCTGCGCACTGAGTTCCTGTTCTTGGACCGCACGCAACTCCCCGATGAGGACGAACAGGTCGCGGCCCTCAGTCAGATCGCGGCCGCGCTCGACGGCCGTCCACTGATCGTCCGCACACTCGACGCCGGGGCTGACAAGCCTCTGCCGGCGCTGCCGATGCCGCCCGAGGACAACCCCTTCCTCGGCGTACGCGGGATCCGGCTGGCCCTGGCTCGACCGGAGGTGCTGGCCACCCAGTTTCGGGCGATCCTTCGCGTGGCCGGCGAGCATCCGGTCAAGGCGATGCTGCCGATGGTGGCAACCCTCGACGAGGTCACCGCCGCCCGGACCATCCTCGACGGGGTCCGCTCTGAGATCGGTGTCGAGGCTCCGCTCGAGCTCGGGATCATGGTCGAGGTACCCGCCGCCGCCCTGTCGGCGGCGCAGCTCGCGCCCCACGTCGACTTCTTCTCGCTGGGGACCAACGACCTCACGCAGTACACGATGGCGGCCGAGCGCGGCGACGCTCGCCTGGCTGGGCTCCTGGCCGGGCCCCAGCCCGCCGTCCTGGCGCTCGTCCACGCGACGGTGCAGGCCGCAAGTGCGCACTCTCGGCCGGTGGGGGTGTGCGGCGAGCTGGCCGGCGATCCGGCGGCCGCCGTGCTCCTCGCTGGACTGGGGGTGACCGAGCTGAGCATGGCGCCCCAGCTGATCCCCGAGGTCAAGGCGGCCCTGCGGAGGGTCACCCTGACCGAGGCCACCGCTGCCGCGCTGGCGGCGATTGAGGTCGGAACCCCCGAGGGCGCACGGGAGCTCGGACTCGAGTTGCTCTAGGCCGTCGGCCGTCAGCCCCCGCCGCCGAACGCCGAATCGACTACCGCCTGGGCCGCGGGTCCGTATGGCGGCGCGAAAGCCTCGATCAGATCCCCTTCGCCGCGTACGAACACGGCACGCAGGTTCGAGAACTCCCTGAACCCTTCGATGCCGTGATGGCGGCCCGACCCGCTCTGTCCAATGCCACCGAAGGGCAGCGACGGCAGCGCCCCGTGGACGGCAGCGGAATTCACACAGGCACCCCCCGAGGTCGTGCGGCGCAACACATCGTCGGCCACCGCCTCGTCCTTTGAGAACACGTAGAGCGCCAGCGGCCGCTCACCGTCGTTGACGTGGTCGATCGCCTCGTCGAGCGCGTCGTAGGCGCGGACGGGCAGGATCGGACCAAAGATCTCCTCCTGCATCAGGGCCAGGTCGTCAGGCGGATCGATGATCAGCGACATCGGCAGCTGCCGGTCTCCGGCTGCCGGGTCTCCGGGGTCTTGCAACGAGCGCACGTCACAACCGCGATCCCGCGCCGACTCCAGTAGCCCCTGGAGACGCTGCGCGTGGCGGGTGGAGATGATCCCCGTGCAATCCTCGGAGCTCGCGTAGCCGGGCATCGATTCGCGCGCGTACGCGGCGGCGAGGTTGGCGAACTCCTCCAGGCGATCGCGAGGAACCAGGCAGTAGTCGACCGAGATGCACATCTGCCCGTTCTTGAGCGCCTTGGTCCCGAGCACCTGCTTGACCGATTCGGCGTCGATGCTGTCCTCGGTCAGGATCGCCGGGCACTTGCCACCCAACTCCAGCGTCACCGGGACGAGCTGCTCGGCCGCCGCCTTGGCGATCTCGCGCCCGACCCCGGGGCTCCCGGTGTAGAGAAGGTGATCCCAGCGAACCCGGGTGAACGCCTTGGCCAGCTCGAGCCCTCCGACCACCACGTCAACGCGCCCGCGATCGAAGGTCGCGTGCACCATCTCACGCAGAAGCTCCCCGCAGGCCGGGGTGTACTCCGAGGGCTTGATCACGACCCGATTGCCCGCCGCGAGCATCTCGACCAGCGGCCCGACCGACAGGTCGAAGGGGAAATTCCACGGCACGATGGTGCCGATCACTCCCTTGGGCTGGGGCGCGACGTAGGCTCGCCCTGAGCCGAACAGCGCCGGATCGGAGTGACGGGGCTCGGGAGCCATCCAGCTCTCCAGGTTCTCGGCGACGTACATCGCGCGGCCCGCCGGAC
>JBAPXO010000742.1:0-4111 GCA_049284255.1 Solirubrobacteraceae bacterium
CTGATCAGCCGACCGCCGCCGGCGAGTAGGACCGAAGATCCGGCGGCTGCTGGAGTCGCGATGCCGTCGACCACGTTTGCCCCAGTCAGCGCCGCAACCATGGCATTGGCCGGCTGGCTGAGCAGCGTGTGTGGCGACGCGATTTGAACGACCCGACCGTTGTCGATCACTCCGACCCGCTTGGCCAAGGCGAGGGCGTCGTCGAAGGAGTGGCTGACGAGCAGGGTCGGAAGCCCGAGCTCGACCAGGAGACCGTCGAGCTCGTCGCGGACCTGTTGGCGGGTGACGGCGTCGAGTGCGCCGAATGGCTCGTCGAGCAGCAGGACCTGAGGTTCGCGTGCTAGCGCGCGTGCCAGCGCCACTCGTTGACGCTCCCCGCCGGAGAGCTGCCGGGGTCGGGCACGAGCCAGGTGCGCGATCCCGAAACGCTCGAGCAGATCCGGACGCTCGCGCCGCCCAGCGAACCGCACGTTTCCAGCGACGGTGAGGTGCGGGAACAGTCCGTAATCCTGCGGGAGGTAGCCGACCCGACGCCGCTCCGCGCTCAGGCGAACGTCCCGCCGCGCGTCAAACCAGACCTGGCGGCCAAGGAAGATGCGCCCGGCATGCGGACGCTCTAGACCGGCTACGGTCCGCAACAGCGAGGTCTTACCGGAGCCGGACGGCCCCACGAGCACGATCGTCTCCCCGCCGACGGTCAGCGCCGCGCGAAGTTCGAACGCCCGCCGGGCGAGAGCGATGTCGATTTCGAGAACGTCGGCCATGAGCTCGCTAACAGCTTGGAGGTGAGCAGGATGGCAGCGCTGACGATTATCAGCAGCACGCCGATGGAGATCGCTTGGTCGAGGTTGGCATCGAACAGGGAATACACGGCGAGCGGCAGGGTCTGGGTGGTGCCCTGGAAGCTCCCGGCGAAGAGGATCGTCGCGCCGAACTCGCCGATGCCGCGTGCGAACGCCACCGCGGCCGCCGCGCCGAGTCCGCTGCCGGCGAGCGGTATCGCCACTCGCAGCAGCCGCCGCGCCGGTCCCGCGCCGAGCGTGCCGGCCACATCGATCAGCGTCGGGTCGACCGTCTCGAACGCCGCGATCGCGCCACGAAGGTAGAACGGGCTGGCGACGAACACGATCGCCATCACGACCGCCGCCTGGGTGAAGGCGAGGTCGATCCCGAGCGCGCTCAGCGTGCCCCCGAGCAGCCCGAGGGTGCCGAACGCCACCAGCAGCCCGAGGCCGGCCACCGCAGGCGGCATCACCAGCGGCAGCTCGATCAGCGTGATGACGACGTCGCGTCCGGCGAAGCGCCAGCGAGCGAGAACGTAGGCGAACGGCGTCCCGAACGCGATCATGAGCACGAACGCGATCGCGTTGCACTTCAGCGAGACCTTGATCGCGTCGATTGCGACCTGCGAGCCGAAGTTGCTGATCAGATCGTGCACCGGCTGGTAGGTGATCAGCGCGATGACCGGGAGCATCAGGAACGCCAGCGTCACGCCGATGATGACCGCCGTCACGAGGATGATGGCCACGCGGCCGAGGCCGGCGAGCCAGGCCGGCCAATGATCGCCGCTCATTGGTGCGCCGCTTTCAGCGGCCGAGCTCACGGCTTGCCGAAGCCGGCCGCGTGGAGCGTCGCCTGACCCTTGGGGGACAGCGCGATGGCCACGAACGCCTTGGCAGCGGTCGGGTGAGGGGCCTTCTTGACCACGGCGATCACATCTTCAGTCCCCGGCTTAGCTGCCGCCGGTAGCCGGACGACCGCGACCTTCCCCTTGGCCGAGTCCGCGTCGGTGATGTAGACAAAGCCGACGTCGGCCTGGCCCGAGGCGATCTCCGCCACGACCTGCGTCACGTCGGTCGCCTGACTGACCACGTTCTTCATTGCCTGGCTCGTAATCCCGAGGTTCATGAACGCGGTCCGAGCGTAGTCGCCGCACGGCACCGTGGCGTTGCAGATCACGATCTTGACGCCAGGCCGCGTGATGTCTGAGACCGACGCGATGTGGGCTGGATTGCTCTTCGGCACGATCAGCACCAGGGTGTTGGTGGCGAATACCGTCGGCTTGTCGATCAGCCCCTTCGCCAGGAGCGTGGCCGGATCCTTTGGGCTCGCCGCGGCGTACACGTCGGCCGGAGCTCCCTGCTCGATGTCCGTCGCCAGGGTGCCCGACCCGTTGAAGGTGAACTTCGCGCTGGGGTCGATCATCGGGAAGACGTTGGTCAACGACGCGGCCGCCAGAACGATCGGCTTCGCACCGCCGGCCGCGGCCGCCGAGCTGGTCTGTGATGAGCTGCTGGACGACGAGATGGGGGTACTGCTGGAGCTGCTGCTGCCGCATCCCGCGGCAAGAGCGACGAGCCCGGCAGCTGCGCCGGCGACCGTCAAGCGTTTGACCCGGGTTGCGCTCATCACGTACCTCCGCTCTGGATGACAGGATCTGGGCACCCTACTAGGATTCTGGCGATGCTCAGGGCCTCTCCGCTGCGTCGGTGCCGGTTGGAGCAAGGGCTCACACAGGGTGAGCTGGCGGTCCAGGCAGGTGTGAGTCGTCAGCTCATCGCGGCGGTCGAGGCGGGGCGCAACGCCCCGGCGGTCGGTGCCGCACTGGCTATCGCACGTGCGCTGGGGACGACCGTCGAGGAGCTGTTCGCCGGCCCTCCTAGCCGGGCGGCGGCGGCACTCGGAACCCCGGCGGGAGACGGATCTCTCGTCCGTGTCGGCGTGGTCGCCGATCAGCTGGTGACGGCGGAACTTGCCGATCACGGAGTCGCGGGTGCGAGCTGGGCGAAGCCCGACGGAATTCTGCAAGCCGGAAAGGTGCGGCTGTTCCCCCGCGCGACGCCGGCCGGGCTCGTCGTCGCGGGTTGCGACCCAGCGCTCGGTCTTGCCGAGCGGATGCTCGAAGGACTCGGACCGCGCAGCCTGCTGGCGATCTCAGCTCCCACCGGTACCGCCCTCCGGGCCCTGGCGCGCGGCACCGTGCACGCGGCGGTTGTGCACGGACCGCAGCCGGCGCTTTCGGAGTCGCCTGTCCCGGTGCAGCGATGGCATCTGGCGTGCTGGCAGGTTGGTCTGGGCGTTGTACCGGCGCTCCGGACCGCTTCGCTCGAGGCTGTGTTCGCCGGCGGGATCCCGATCGCCCAGCGCGACCCCGGCGCGGCGAGTCAGCAGGCATTTGAGCGCGCACAGCGGACGGCTGGGCTCGAGTTACGGCCCCGCGGACCCCGCGCAGCGGGCCATCTCGACGCCGCCCGCCTCGCCGCTATCTTGCAGGGCGCGGGCGTGACCACGGAAGGAGCCGCCCGGGCGTTCGGACTCGATTTTCTGGCGATCGAGAACCACGTCGTGGAAGTGTGGATCAGTCGACGCTGGACCGAGCATCCCGGCGTCACTGCATTCGGCGAGCTCCTGGCGGGCAGCGCCTTCACCGAGCGCGTCGCGCATTTCGGCGGCTACGACCTATCCCGGTGCGGAGCCTTCGTCGATCAGGCGTAGGCGACCCGTGCGCTCGCTTCGCTCGCGGCGGCCAGCGAGCCAGCGGGTGAAGCCGCGTCGCCGGCGGCCAGGGCCAGCAGTGTCGGGTAGTCGACAGCTCGGCCTGCGATTACGCACGTGTGACGGTTCTCTCGCCACGTGATCAGCCCGACCCGACCCTGACGCGCGTAGGTGAAGCGCACGCCGTAGCGTTCGACGCTCGTGCCGCGAACAGTTCGCAGCGGGGGACCGGCCACGATCGCGTAGCCGACCCGGGTGCCCCTCTGGCTCTCGTAGAACACGGTTGTGACGGGACGCCCGTTCAGCGTGTCGGTCCGCGCCCCGGTCGTCGCCCAGCCAGCGGACGCCCAGTTGGGGAACGGGATTCCGGCGCCGTTCGCGGCCAGTTGGCGGGGATGGGCGCTGTTCACGGGTGGGGCCGGCAATGTCGCGCTGGCTAACGCCAGGCGGGCCGTCTGATGGACGGTTGGGGCCGCGGTGCCGCCCCCGATCACGATCACGGCGATCGCCACGACGACGGCGAGCGCGGTGGCGCCGGGAAGGACCACCGCGCGGCGCCAGCGTGGTCCTCGGCGGGGCGAGGCGCCCGCGCGAGCGCCCTCGACGCCGGTCAGCT
>JBAPXO010000743.1:0-10632 GCA_049284255.1 Solirubrobacteraceae bacterium
CATCGCGGCCGGACCGGCGGCGATCGCCAAGGCCTCGAACGTGCCGATCACCGAGCTGACCGAGAACGTGCCGATCACCGACGCCAGTTCAGTCGCGCTCAACCTCGTCGATAAGGCCGGCTCCGACGGGTCGGTGGTCCTCAACTTCACCCCGCCCGAGGCGCTGGTGATCCTGCAGGCCGTGCAGAAGCTCGGCCTCGAGGATCGGGTCAAGTCGTGGGGCTGCTCGACACCGTGCGACACCGACTTCCTGGCCAAGGCGCTGGGACCGAAGTGGAACCACAAGCTGTTCGTCAACGCCGAGGCGGTCGACGCCGACGACCACAACGGGCCTGAGATCCAGCTCTACAAGGCGATCCTGGCCAAGTACGGCTCGAGCGTCGCCGGCGGCGTCGGCTCGTTCAGCCAGTTCGGTTTCCTGTTGGCCAAGTTCCTGGTCCAGGCGCTGGACAAGGTCAAGGGTCCCTACACGATGAAGAGCGTCAACGCGGCGATCGTCGGGATCAAGGACTACAAGTCCGAGCAGCTCTGTCAGCCGTGGACATACGGCAAGCTGGCGCTGCACATCCCCAACAACTCCGACTACACGGTGACGCCTGAAGGTGGGAAGATGATCACAACCCAGGGCTGTACGGAGATCTCAAACGCTGACCCGCAGATCGCGCAATACCGCTCTGTGGCCAAGGCGGCCGGGGTCAACCTGGGCTAGGAGAGAGAGACCAAAGCAACCATGCGATCAGGGCGCTGAGCCCGGGCGACGATGCATCCGCTCATCGTCATGGCACTGTCGTTGCCCAGCTGGCAGGACGAGCAGCCGTTTCTCGTCACCGGGCTGGCGCTCGGAGGGGTCTACGCCCTCTCCGGGGTGGGCATGATCGTGCTCTACCGGACGACGGGGGTACTGAACCTGTCGTTCGGCGCCGTGGGGGCGTTCGGGGCCCTGATCGCGTGGCAGCTGATCAACCACTCCGGGGTAAACCAGTGGCTCGCCTACCTGGTGTGCATCCTGATCGGTGGAGTGCTGACGCTGGCGTACGGGATGGTGTTCGGGCGGGCTCTGGCGGGCCCCGACCCGCTGGTGAAGACCACGGCGACGCTCGGGCTGACGTTGATCTTGCTCGGAGTGATGGACCTGCTCTGGACTTCGAACGGCGGAGCCTCGCGGGCCATCACGCTACCCACCGACAACCACGGCTTCATGATCGGCCAGGTTCTGGTGAGCACCACGGACGTGATCGGGCTGGCGGTCGGAGTGGCGCTTACGATCGTTACCACCGTCTTCCTGCGCTACAGCAAGCTGGGCACTGCGATGCGGGCGATGGCCGACGATCGCGAGATCACCGCCACGCTCGGGGTGCCGGTGCGGCGAGTGGAGGCGGTCGCCTGGTTTGGCTGTGGCGTGGTCTCGGGAGTCGCCGGCATCCTGCTCGCCGACCTCGTGGCGCTTGACGCCACCACGCTCACGTTCCTGGTGATCTCCTCGTTGGCAGCGGCGCTGATCGCGAGGCTGAGGTCGATCGTGATCACGTTCGTGGCGGCGATCGTGATCGGGGTGGTGGATGCGATCTTGACTCCCGTCCAGTCACTCACCAATTACCGAGACATGACGCCGTTCGTGTTCGCGGCGGTCGCCCTTCTCGTACTCAACCGCAAACAGGTGCTGTCGCTGGCGCGCCAGGAGTTCTGAGATGAGCACCGCCGAGGTGGCGAGCACCGAGCGACCCGCTTCGCCCAAGTCAGCACCGCCGCGCGTCGAGCGCAACATGCTCGTCCGCGTGGCCATCATCGCCGTGCTGCTGCTGTTCGTCCTGATCGGACTACCTCAGCTGATCAGCCTCTACTACGTCGACGCGCTGACGCAGGTGGCGGTGTACTCGATCGTCGCCCTCGGACTTGGCGTGCTCGTGGGCCGGGTCGGGCTGGTCTCGCTTGGTCAGGCCGCGGTGCTGGCGATCGGGGCCTGGGTCGCGGCCCGGCTGCTGTTTGCAACCTCGATGCCCTACGAGCTCGTTCTCCTCAGCTCGGGCCTGATCACGATGGTGCTCGGCACGCTGGTGGGCCTGCCGGCCCTACGCATGCGGGGGCTGTACCTGGCGCTGATCACCCTGATGCTCGCCGGCGCCATCACGGTCGTCCTCGCCTCGCTGAACTTCCCCAACGGCGGGCATGGATTCAGCGGCTACAACGGCAGCCAGGTGCACATCCCTGCGATCCGCCGTCCCGGGATCGCCACCAGCGATCCCGCCTACTTCCGCTACTCCGTGATCGTCGCCGCCGTGATGTTCCTGCTCGTGCTCGTCCACGTCCGCACGCGCCCCGGGCGGGCATGGGCCGCGATTCGCCAGAGCGAGCCCGCGGCGCTGGCCGCAGGGGTCAACACCACGCTGTACAAGCTGTGGGCGTTCGCGCTGGCCTCGTTCGTTACCGGGGTTGCCGGGGGCGTGCTCGCGGGCGCGGTCCGCTACCTGTACTCGATCGACTTCCAGACCCAGGACTCGATCACGCTGCTGGCGGTGGTCCTGATGGGCGGCGCCTACAGCATCTGGGGTGCGATCGTCGCCGCGCTCCTGCTGCAGCTACTGCCCGCGGTGCTCAACGACATCGGCGTCTCACCTGACTGGCTGACGATCCTGTTTGGCGTCGGGGTCCTCCAGGTCCTGACCACCGCCCCCACAGGGATCGTGGATCAGCTGCCGCGGGACCTGGCGCGCCTGGGCCGCAAGCTCGCCGGCCTCGCGCGGCGCCCGACCCCAGCCGAGGAGGAGGCGCAGTGATCGAGATCTCGGACCTGACGGTGCGCTTCGGCGGAGTCACCTCCCTCGACGGAATGAGCGTGAAGTTCGAGCCCGGCACCTGTGGGCTGATCGGGCCCAACGGCGCCGGCAAGACGACGTTCTTCAATGTCCTCAGCGGGTTCGTGCGTCCCGCCGCCGGGAGCGTGCGGGCGTTCGGCGAGGATCTGCTCTCGATGGCCCATTTCCGCCGGGCACGTTGGGGTCTGCGCCGCACGTTCCAGACCGAGCAGGCGATCGAGCAGCTGACGGTGTACGACAACGTCGCGCTCGTCCATGAGCACTCCAAGCTCGGCGGCTCCGAGCGCCGGCGCGAGGTCCGCGAGGCGGTCGAGTTCGTCGGCCTGGATCCGGACTCCAAGGTCAAGGTCGGCACCCTCGGGGCGGGGGAGCGGCGGTTGGTCACGGTGGCGCGCGCGGTCGTCGGCCGCCCCCGCGTGGTGCTGCTCGACGAGCCGGCCGCCGGACTACCCGACGCCGAGACCGAGCACCTCGGTGACCTGATCCGCCGGATCCCGGACCGCACCGGCGCGCTGACGATTCTCGTCGACCACGACATGAGCCTCGTCTCGTCATGCTGCACGGTGACCGCGGTGCTCGACTTCGGCAAGCTGCTCGCGTCGGGCCCGACGGCCGAGGTGCTCCGTGACGAGCAGGTGGTCCGCGCCTATCTGGGCGCGGGGGAGGGGCAGTGAGCGGCGACATTCTGGCCCTCGAGGGGCTGGTCGTGGCGCGCGGCGGCCGGGACGTGGTGCGCGGCGTGTCGATCGACGTTTCCCCGGGCGAGGTCACCGCGCTGCTCGGGCCCAACGGCGCCGGCAAGTCGAGCATGGTGCTCGCCGTCGGTGGCGTCTTGGCGTTGAAGGCCGGCTCGGTCAAGCTCAGTGAGCGCGAGCTGGTCGGGCGACGGCCCGAGCGGATCCGGAAGGCCGGCCTGGCGATCGTTCCGGAAGGCCGCCGCCTCCTTCCCGATCTGACCGTCGAGGACAACATCCGCGTGGCGACCTACCCGCTGTCCTCCGAGCAGCGCAAGGCCGGTCGAGCGCGCGCCCTGGAGCTCTTCCCTGAGCTGGAGAAACGGCTTCCCACCCAGGCCCGTTTGCTGTCGGGCGGTGAACAGCAGATGGTCGTGCTCGCCCAGGCGCTGGTCTCGCAGCCCAAGTTCGTGATCATCGACGAGCTCTCGCTGGGCCTCGCCCCCGTCGTCATCCAGCGGCTGATCCCGACGATCCGGGCCGTGGCTGAGTCCGGGACCGGGGTGCTGCTGATCGAGCAGTTCGCGACCGTCGCCCTCGGCCTGGCCAACAACGCCTACGTCATGGAGGGCGGCCGAATCCAGTACTCGGGCAACGCCCAGGAGCTGCGCGACAATCCCAAACTGCTGCACTCGGCCTACCTGCTGCGCACGGCCACCGGCAACGGCGGCTCGGCGCCGGCGCAGCGGCTGCCCACCGGCGGATGAGCGCAGGCGCCGGGGTCACCGAGCTCGAGCACGTGCTCGTGCTCTCGGTCGACATCGAGCGCGCGCGCCGCTTCTACGAGGACGCCGTGGGTCTCACGGTCGGTCCCCGTCCGCCACTGGAGTTCCCGGGCTTCTGGCTGTACGCGGGCGCGGCGCCGTGCCTACACATCGCCGACCGCGACGCCTACCGCGCCCACGCGCGGGAGCTCGGCCTGGACGTGGCCGAGCGAGCCGGCGGCCGGGGCCCCGTGGACCACATCGCCTTCATCGCCACCGACTACGACCTGGCGAACGAGCGCCTGAGCGCGCATGGCGTCGAGCCGACCCGCAACGACGTTCCCGCGGGCGGACCGCGCCAGCTGTTCTTCGACGACCCCGACGGGCTCCGGGTCGAGATCAACATTCGCGCGGCGGTGACCTGATGCGGGCCGTCGTGACCGAGCGGGTGGGCGCGATGACCCTGACCCAGCGGCCGGATCCGGCGGACCCGGGACCCGGCGAGGTCGTGGTGGCTCCGGAGGCGGTCGGGATCTGCGGCTCGGACTACCACTTCTTCTCCGGCGAGCTCTCCGACGCGGCCGGGGGGTCGCAGTTTCCCCGCGTCCAGGGGCACGAGATTGCGGGCACGATCGCGGCTCTCGGCGTCGACTGCCGCCCGGAGCTCGCGCTCGGCCAGCGCGTGGCGCTATGGCCGTTGCGTGCTTGCGGGCACTGCTATCCGTGCAGTGTTGGGCGACCCAACACATGTGACAACTTTCAGCTGATCGGGATCCACGTCGACGGGGGTCTGCAAGAGCTTCTGTCCACCGGGCAGGAGCAGGTGTTCCCGATCCAGACGACCGATGCCGCCATCGCCGCGATGGCCGAGCCCGTGTCGATCGCGGTGCGCGCGGTGCGCCGCGCCCGGATCGGCTCCGGCGAGCGGGTCGTTGTCCTGGGAGCCGGCCCGATCGGCCTGTGCGTGTGTCTCGTGGCCCGCGAGCGGGGCGCCGAGGTGCTGATGATCGATCTTCAGGAGAGCCGGCTGGACGCCGGTCGCGCCGTGGGTGCCCAGACGCTGCTCTGGACCGACGCGGAGGCCGTGGTGGCGGGCGCCCGCGAATGGGGTGGACCGGGGGGACCGCCGGTGGGCGTCGATGCGACCGGGTCCCCGGCCGCGGTGCGGGCGATGGTCGACATGGTCGCCTCGGCCGGTCGTGCCGTCCAGGTCGGGATGTCGACCGGTGAGGTCTCCCTGCGGATCGGCAGCTTGACCGAGAAGGAGCTTGACCTGCTCGGCGTCAGCTGCTGCGACGCCGGTGACTTCGCCGAGGCGGTGGCGGTCGTGCAGCGCCACGGCGAGGCGATGGGTCGCCTGATCAGTCACGAGTTCGCGCTCCCCGAGGCGCCGGATGCGCTGCGGTTCGCGATCGACAACCCGACCGAGGTCATGAAAGTGGTGATTCGAAATGAGTGATGGCTTCGACTACGTCGTCGTCGGCGCGGGCTCCGCCGGGTGCGTGCTCGCCGCCCGGCTGAGCGAGGACCCAGAGGTTCGCGTCGCCCTGCTGGAGGCCGGGGGCGCGGACGCCGAGCCCATGATCCATGTCCCGGCCGCCTTCCCCGCTCTGTTCAAGTCCGACCTGGACTGGGACCTGCTCGGCGAGCGCGAACCGGGGCTGGACAACCGCCGCCTCTACCTTCCTCGGGGCCGCATGCTGGGCGGATGCAGCTCCATCAACGCGATGATCTACATCCGCGGTAACCGCGCCGACTACGACGGGTGGTCGCAGGGCGGCTGCGATGGCTGGAGCTATGACGAGGTGTTGCCGTACTTCAAGCGCTCCGAGGACAACGAGCGAGGCGAGGACCTCTACCACGCGGTCGGCGGCCCGATGGCGGTTTCGGAGAGCCGCTCGATGCACCCCCTCGTCGACACCATGCTCGAGGCCGCGCGCCAGGCCGGGCACGAGCACAACCCCGACTTCAACGGGGCGCGGCAGGAGGGCGTCGGCCGGTTCCAGCTCACGCAGCTGGAAGGCTTGCGCTGCAGCACCGTCGACGCCTTCCTGCGCCCAGCCGGCGAGCGGCCCAACCTGAACGTGATCACCCGTGCGTTTGCCCTGCGAATCCTGTTCGAGGGCGACCGGGCGGTCGGGGTCGAGATCTCCCGGGACGGCAAGGTCGAGCAGATCCACGCGGAGCGAGAGGTGCTGCTCGCGGCCGGCACCTACCAATCACCGGTGCTGCTGATGCTGTCGGGAATCGGTCCAGAGGATCAGCTGGCGCCGCTGGGGATCGAGATGCGAGAGTCGCTCCCGGTCGGCCACAACCTGCAGGACCATTGCATGGCGCAGGTCAACTACCTGACCGACGAGCCATCGCTGTTCATGGCCACCACGCCTGAGAACATCGCGCTGCTGGAGGCCGAGGGCCGCGGTCCACTGAGCTCCAACATCCCGGAGGCCGCAGGGTTCTTCCGTGCCCGGCCGGGGGTCGACGCGCCTGACGTCGAGTTTCACTTCGCACCGTCGCTGTTCTTCGACGAGGGCCTGACCGCCCCCGCCGACCACGGGTACTGCTTCGGACCGGTGGTGATCAAGCCGACGAGCCGCGGACGGGTGATGTTGCGCGCCCCGCTGGCGGACTCCAAGCCGCGCGTGCTGTGCAACTTCCTGACCACCGAGGAGGACCGGGAGAGCATGCTCGCCGGTCTGCGAATCGCGCTTGAGATCGCCGAGCAGGGCCCGTTGAGGGCCGTGGAGCGCGAGCCGTTCAGCGTTCCCGAGTCCGATTCAGATGCGGATCTGATGGCCTTTGCGCGCCGGGCCGGACAGAGCGTCTATCACCCAACGTCGACATGCGCGATGGGCTCGGTGGTCGACTCCGAGCTGCGCGTCTACGGGTTTGAGGGCCTGCGGGTGATCGACGCCTCAGTCATGCCAGAGATCACGCGTGGCAACACAAACGCGCCGACGATCATGATCGCGGAGCGAGCGGCAGACCTGATTCGGACGGGCGCCAGGACGCACGCCGGCGCCGGCCTGGCATGAGCAGCGCGATGCTGGTGCTCGACCCGCCCCGGTCCGAGCTGGTCCGTTCGGTGTGCGAGCTGATCGTGCCGGGATCCGCCCGGGTCGGCGCCGAGGTCTACATCGATGCGCTGCTGGCGCGGATGCCCGACGAGGCTCGCGCGAATGCCCTGGCGGCGTTCGATGCGCTCGAGCAGCCGGCGGCCGGAGGCGTGCCGGGCCTCGACGAGGTCAGTCTCACGCCTGAGTTCCAGCTCGTGCGCGCGCTGGCCTGCGAGGCGTTCTACAGCGACTTCGTCGCGGCGGGCGCATCCGGTCCCGGCGCGTGGCAGGAAATCGAGTTCAAGCCACCGCTGGCGGCCCGCCTGGAGAAGGACTGGTCCTACCTGGTGGCGGGGCAATGAGCGTGGTGGCGGGGCAATGAGCGAGCACTTCGATCTGATCGTGGTCGGCTCGGGGGCGGGAGGCGGCGTCGTCGCGGGCGAGCTGGCGGATGCCGGCGCGAGCGTCCTGCTGCTCGAGGCCGGCCCCCACAAGACCGCGGCCGACTTCATGCGCTGGGAGGCGCGCGCCAGTCACGAGATCTGGTGGCCGCCGGCGTTCGCCGAGCCGCCGGCCGCCCAGGAGCCGCCGCTGATCATGTTCCGCGGCCACTGCGTCGGGGGCACGACCTCGATCAACACCAAGGTCGCGTTGCGCCCGTCCGGGCAGGACTACGAGAAATGGCACGCGGCCGCCGGTCTGCAAGGCGACCGCGGCGAGCCGTTCGGCGAGCGTGATCTGCTGACTCATCTCGAGCGAGTGGAGCGGCGGCTCGGGGTGCGCGAGCGCACCGACTGGCAGCAGTGCGTGAAGACCGTCGTGCCCGGCTTTGAGGCGCTGGGGGCCGAGCTCGAGCCGGTCATGTCCTACACCGATGCCAACTGCATGCGGTGTGGCTCCTGCCTTCAGGGCTGCCCTACGAATGCTGGCAAGTCGACGCTCAACACCTACATCCAGCCCGCCTGGGTAGACGGGCGCCTGGAGCTGCGGGCCGGCTGCCTGGTCCGCCGGGTGCTGATCGAGGACCGAGGCGAAGGGCCGGAAGCCTCCGGGGTCGAATACCTCGCACCCGGCGGTGCGCTTCACCGGGTAACCGCCCACGTCGTCGTGGTCGCGGCCGGAACGCTGGCCACCCCGCAGCTGCTGATCCGATCAGGTGTCCACGAGGCCGCAGGCCGATCTCCGAGCGGCGAGTTGATCGGTCGCCACGTTGGGTTCCATCCGGCCCGTCTGGTCGAGGGCCGGTTCGACGAGGTCCAGGACGCTCACATGGTGTACCCGATCACCTCGCATTGCATGAAGTTCCAGCGCGACGAGGACGGCGGCTTCGTGGTCGAGGCGGCCACCATCCAGGATCCGATCGGCTTCGCCACCGCGCTCTGCGACGAGCGGGGGATCCCGCTGTGGGGTGAAGAGTTGTCAGCGGCGATGCGCGACTATCGGTACTACACCGGGCTGCTGACGATGGTCAGCGACGAGAATCACGGCACCGCGTGGGTCGATGAGGACGGCCACGACCGGTACTCGTTTGACTGGAGCGAGCGCGAGCGCGAGCAGATCGACGATTCGCTGCGGTTCGCCCGGGAGGTGCTGCTCGCCGCCGGCGCCCAGCGGGTATTCCAGACCGGCGTGCTGAGCACCCACGTGCAGGGTGGCTGCCGGATGGGCAGTGACCCCAACCGCTCGGTCGTCGACGCGCACGGCGAGAGCCACGATGTGCGACGGCTGTTCATCGGCGATGGCTCCGTGATGCCGCGCACGCTGTCGGTGAACCCGTCGCTGACCATCATGGCCCTGGGCAGCCGGCTCGCCGAGTATCTGGCCGGTGGCGAGCACGGCTACTTTCAGCGGGCGACGCCCGCCGCGCGGGCGGCCGCGTAGCCGGGGCACCCAGGTTGAGAGTTGTCATTGCAGGCGCCGGCGGCGGGGTGGGAGCGTCGGTGGCGTTCAACCTTCTGCTCTCACCGCTGGCCTGCGAACTCGTCTTGCTCGATGCCCGGCGCGAGATGCTGCTCTCGCACGCGATGGACTTCGAGCAGGTACTCGAGCAGGGCGCGACCGGGCAGGTGCGCGAAGGCGACGTGGGTGACATCGCCGCGGCCGACGTGCTCGTCCTGACCGCTTCGGCACCGCTCACCGTCAATCAGTCGCGCATGGTCTACCTGGAGGCCAACGCCGCGATCCTCGCACCGCTGCTGGACATGCTGTCGCCCAGCTGGCCGGGAGTGCTCATCGTCGTCACGAACCCTGTCGATCCGCTGTGCACCTGGGCCCAGCGAGTAACCGGCCTGGATCGACGGCGCGTGCTCGGATACACGCTGAACGACTCGCTGCGACTGCGCACGGCGGTCGCCAAGGCGCTGGGCGCGGAACCGGGGCGGGTGCAGGCGTGGACGATTGGCGAGCACGGCGACCTCGCGGTCCCTCTCCTGGACCGCCTCGAGCTCGACGGCCGCCGGGTCGTTCTCGACGACGCCCAGCGCCAGCAGGTGCAGGAGTTCATCGGCGGCTGGTACGTGCGGCACGTCGCCCTTGATTCCGGGCGCTCCTCGACCTGGACCTCCGGGCTGGGGGTCGCACGGATGGTCACTGCCTGCCTGGGCGGCGCGGATCCCGGCCTGTGGCCGGCGTCGGTGATGCTCAAGGGCGAGTACGAGATCGAAGGGGTCAGCCTCAGCGTCCCGGTTACGTTGGCCGAGGGCGGAATCCGAGAGATCCACCAGTTCGCGCTGTCGGAGTCACAGTCCGAGGCGCTCCGCGCTGGGGCGGAGTTCGTCCGCAGCGCCGCCGACGGGCTGATCAGGCCGGCCGGACGGGTGGACTAGCCCAGCGCAACCTCGACGAGCAGGGGCTCCTGCCGCTCCGCCAAGCCGGGGAGTACCTCGTCGAGCGTCTCGATCAGCTGCTCGTGAGTGGTCACGTTGGTCGCCGGGCATCCGAGACAGCGGGCCATCCCGGCGATGTCGATCGACCCGAAGCCCGGCCACGCGGCAGGAGTGTCGTTCGCGCGCGCGAGGGCATCCATGACCGCATAGCGACCGTTGGCCATCACGATCAGCAGAACCCCGACTTCGTACTTGGCGGCGCTCCAGAGTGCCTGGACGGCGTACATCGAGGAGCCGTCACCGATGACACCGACGACCGGCCGGCTCGTGTCTCCCATCCGAAGCCCGATCGATCCGGCGACGCCAAAGCCAAGTCCACCGTTGCCGGAGGCAACGAATCCGCCCGGCGAGCGCACCGCGATCCGCTGATAGAGCTCGGGCTGGCTCGACGGCGTCTCCTCGACCAGCACCGTGTCCGGCGCGAGCCGATCGGCGAGCGC
>JBAPXO010000744.1:0-6619 GCA_049284255.1 Solirubrobacteraceae bacterium
GGGTGGAGGCGCTGGTGCGATCCGCCGCCGCCGAGCTCGCGACGGCCGGGATCCGCGTCAACGCGGTGGCGCCGGGCCCGATCCGCACGCCCATGCTCGACGATCTGGCGGACTTCGACGAGCCGGCCCGGGCGCGAGCGGTCCCGCTGGGACGGATCGGGGAGCCCGAGGACGTCGTCGGTCCGGTGCTGTTTCTCCTCTCCGATGACGGCGGGTACATGACCGGCCAGATCCTCGGCGTCAACGGCGGACTGGTGATGTCGTGAACGGCTTGCTGTTCAGCCAGATGGAGCCGCCCGACGGCTGGGAGGCGAAGTTTCACGACTGGTACGAGAATCACCACATCCCGGCGCGGATGGCGATTCCCGGGTTTGCCTCGGCCACTCGGTACGAGGCCGTGCAGGGCGAACCACGGTACCTCGCCTGCTACTTCCTGGAGGACATGGCGGGGCTGGATGCGCCGGCGTACCGGGAGCTCAAGGCGCGGCCCGACCGGCGCACCGAGGAGATGCTGGGGCGAGTGCGCGGCTTCACCCGCTACATCTGCGACGAGATCTCCGACACCGGCGCGCCGATCCACCAGCCGACGGTGCTGTTTGTCGTCACCTTCGCGGTGCCCGACGCCGATGACGCCCAGTTCGAGGATTGGTACGCCGGGGAGCACGTGCCGCTGCTGATGCAGGTTCCGGGGTGGCTGCGGGTCCGTCGCTACCGCGTCCGTCCGGGCGGCGAGGGGCCGCCCTGGACGCACTTCGCCCTGCATGAGCTGGAGGATGCGACCGCGCTGGAGCGCCCCGAGCGCCAAGCCGCACGTGACACCCCTCGCCGCGACGCCCTCGCAATCAAGCCGTGGTTCGGCACCACCGGGCGGTGGCTCTACCGCCCATTCCACACCGTGACCGCCGACCACCCTACGGTGACTCAGATCAGCGGCGGCGGCGCGTAGTGGCGCTCTACCTGTCCGCCGGGGACGTGGAGACCTTGGCCACCCCCGAGCTGGTGATGTCAGCGGCTCGCAAGGCGGTGATCGCCGAGCGTGACGGCCGCGCCGTGATCCCTCCCCGGCTCGACGTCGACCTGCCCCGCGGGTTCCTGCGCGTGATGCCGGGCGCGGTCGGTGACGTGATGGGGCTGAAGGTGATGACCCTGGTCCGGGGCATCGGAAACCGCTACCTGCTGCTCGTCTACTCACAGACGACGGGCGAGCTTGAGGCATTGCTCGACGCCGACGAGGTGACTCGGCTGCGCACCGCGGGGATGACCGCGATGGCCGGCGAGATCCTGCAGCCCGAACCGCAGAGCGAGCTGGGGCTGGTCGGTTCCGGGTTCGAGGCGGCCACTCATCTTCGCGCCATGGCCCGGCTGTGGCCGCTTGAGAGGGTGTCGGTGTTCAGCCCCCGCCGGCAGCACCGCGAGACGTTCGCCGAGCGCCACAGCCTGGAGCTGGGAATCGACGTGCAGGCAGTGGAGTCGTCCCGGGAGGCCGTGCGAGCGGCCGAGACGATCGTGTTGGCCACCAAGGCCACCCAGCCGGTGATCGACGGCCAGTATCTCCGGCCGGGCTCGGTTGTCCTGTCCATCGGCTCCACCCGGCCCGACCTACGCGAGCTCGACCGCCGCACCCTGGCGCGGGCCGCGGTGCTGGTCGTCGACGACGCCGCCTCGGTGCTGCGAGAGTCCGGCGACGTGATCGACGCGGTCGCCCACGATGCCATCACCCCCGAGCATCTGATGTCGCTCGGCGCTGCCGCCGAGTCGCCGCGCGTCCGGAACCGATCGATCGAGCGCGACCTCGGCGTGTTCAAGTCGGTCGGTACGGCCGTCCAGGACCTGGCGCTGGCGGGTGAGCTGATCTCGGCCGCCCGCCGCTGCGAGCTGGGACGCGAGCTCGGCGAGCTCACCCGGCTCAAGGCCGCGCCGGCGACGGCCCCCGTCGCAGGCGAGGCGGTGTGACGGCCGCTCGCGTCCCGGTGCTGAGCCGGCTGGCCGGAGTCCAGGTCGGCGTTCCCGAGCCGCCGGCAACCGCCGCCTTCCTGCGCGACGGGCTGCAGTTCTCGGTCCAGGCGCGCGACGACGAGTTCGACGTGCTGTGCGCCGGCGACTACGGCGACCCCGAGCCCCAGCAGGCGATCACCCTCGTCCGCCGCCCGTCACTGGAGCTGATCGAGCTTCGCTTCACGACGACGCCGGTCTGCGACCTGGAGGCGCTGGCGCACGCCGCGAGCGCGCATGGGGCCACCGAGGTGACGGTTGACGCCGGGCGGCTCGCCTACCGAGACCCGGGCGCCACGCGCGTGGCGTGTGGCCGATTTGCGGTGGCGCCGGGGCCGCTGCCCGTCTCCAGCCTGCGGCCCCGCCGGCTGGGACACGCCAACCTCAAGGTGCGCGATCCGGCGGCGGTGACCCGCTTCTGGGTGCGGGCGATGGGCATGTGTCTGTCCGAGCAGATCGGCGACGACCTGGCGTTCCTGCGCCTGGAGGCCGAGCACCACAACCTTGGGCTGCGCGTCGCCGACGCACCGATGCTGCATCACCTCGGATTCGAGGTTCCCGGATGGGACGCATACCGCCCGATCCTCGACCAACTGGCCGAGGCGGGCTACAGAGCGGAGTTCGGTCCCGGTCGCCACGGCGTCGGCCGCAATCTGTTCACGTATGTCGTCGATCCCAGCTCGGGCCTGCGGCTGGAGCTGTTCGCCGACATGGCCCGGGTCAGGCATCAGGAGGACCCCGAGACGCCCCCGATCCGGTGGCGAGCCGAGGATCGGATGACCCGCACGCTCAACGTCTGGGGCTCCGCTCCGCCCCCGGCCAGCTTCCTGGCGTAGCCCGACCGCGCTCCGCTCGCCGGCCGCTCAGCCGGCGACGCTGCGTCCGACGAGGAACTCCGCCTCGTCGGTGCGCGGTTCGATGCCGATCGCCCGGAGCATCGCCTGCCGTGCCTGGAGCTGGTGCGGTTTGACGTGTAGTGCCGGCTCGCGCGCCACGCCCCCGTTGCCGCCGACGCTCCAGCTGATGTACTTGGCCATCGAATGATGCGGCATGCCGTCGAGCTCGAGGTCCAGCAGCCCGGCCCCGAACGCGATCCCGCGCGCCGGCGCCAGGCGCCAGTGGATGTCGAGCGCGTTGCGCTTGTCGTCCGCGATCACGCGCTCCAGGTACTCGACGATGTTCGGCTGCTCCGGGGACTGCCACAGCTCCCAGTGCGACGGGCTCAGCCAGGCGACGCCGTACTCACGGTGCAGCAGCGGCAGCGACCCGAGCAGCAGGCTGGTGCCGATCCCGACCTCCAACTCTCGGAACATGGTCAGTGCCGCGAACAGGACGTGCGGCATCCAGGTGGTGACGTGGACGCCGCGGACGTTGTCGTGACGCGCCAACCGCGCCCACGCGCCCCAGGGAACGCCGCCGCCGAGCCCGGGAGGGAAGCCGACCGGGCCGACCGGCAGCACCAGCGCGAGCTCACCGAGGCCGGCCAGCGGGGCGTAGGCCTCGTAGACGTCGTCATCGGAGCCGGGCATGAACCCCTGCGGGACGCCGAGCACGGCGTGGCTCACGCCGGCGGCCGCGGCGAACTGCAGCATTTCCCGCGCCACCGCGAACGAGCTCTGGGGCATCTCGATCCCGACGTCCAGCCCGCCGGCGGCGGCGTCGAGCGCAACCTCGATGAACCGCCGCATCTCCGCCGGTGACAGACCGGAGTTCAGCGCCAGCAGGGTCGACGAGAACCGGTTCTCCCGGGCCTGATCCAGATCCCAGCGCACGCCGCCCTCATCGAGGTGGCGCAGCGTGCGATCGAACGACGGCAGGGTGATGTTCTCAACGCCCGCGAGGCTCACCGGGTCACCGCCTCGGCGTCGGCCGCGGCCGCCCGGCCATGCTCGAACGCGCGGTCATCGCCCTCGGCGGGCTCCAGGCCGCAGGCGAGGAAGGCGCCGCGGATCTCCGTCATGTCGGCGCCGGTGAGGCGCATCGCCGGCGGTCGGGTCACGCCTCCGTTGCCGCCGCTGAGGTACTGCAGGTACTTGAAGAACGTCCAGTGATAGGTGCCGCTCGGCATCATCCGCGCCAGCCGGGGACCGAACGCCGCGAACAGCGGTCCCAGCCGCGCGAAGATGCCCATCGCGCGCTCGGTCTGGCCGCCCCGCAGCGCGTCGAACATCTCGATCACCAGCGGCTGCTCGGGGGTCTGAAAGGCCTCGATCGTCCACGCCCCCGTCCACTGCATGTCGTAGTGGGCCATGATCAACGGCAGCTGCAGCACGGTCGGGGTGGACACCAGCACCCGGTCGCTGTAGCGCTCGAAGCACAGATCCAGAGTGGCCAGGTCCATCACACTGAGCTTGATCGCCACCACCGTGTCGCGGTCGACCAGCCGGTCAAAGACGCCGACCGGCAGCCCGCTCGGGTGCAGGTGCTCGAGCCCGAACTTGTCGTTGTGGAACAGAACCAGTGCCAGATCGGAGGCCTCGATCAGCCGCTCGTGGTACTGCACCAAGACGTCCTCGTCGGTCAGGGCCAGGTTCTGGGGATAGCTGACCATCGCGTGGCTGGCGCCGATCCGCTGGCCGTGACGAAGCAAGTCGATGTTCTCCTGCTCGGAGTCGCCCTGGAGCGGAAACCCCACGCATACGTCGCCGCCGGCCTCGTCGACGGCGATCTCCAGGAAGCGCTTCTTCTCGTCGTGAGTGAGACCCGACTCGATCGCGCAGAACGCCGAGAAGGCGCCGTGGCGGACGCTCTGGCGGACGTCGAGCCGGATGCCGGCCTCATCGAGCTCACGCAGGTCGGGGCTGAACGAGGGCATGACGATGGTCTCGGCGCCGACGAAGTGCTGACGCGCCCAGGATTTGAGTTCGGCTCGGTTAGCGATCATCCGACAAGTGTATACAGCATACGCTAGACTTGACGGTCGGAAATCTTCGAGAGGAAGGCGCCCCGTGAGCACGACCGTAGAGTCTCGCCTGTTCGACGCCGACGCCGCCCACGGCAGCCTGTGGACCGGCGAGTGGCGCCGGGCGTCGTCGACTCTGCCCGTCCGCGAGCCCGCCACGGGAGCGAGCCTGCTGGAGGTCGGACAGGCCGGGGCCGATGACGTCAAGCGGGCCGCCGCCGAGGCGGCCGCCGTCGCGCCCGAGTGGGCGGCCCGGCCGCCCGATCAGCGCGCGGCGGTGATGAACCGTGCCGCCGAGCTGCTCGAGGCCCACCACGAGGAGGCCGAGGGCTGGCTGGTGCGGGAAGCCGGCTCGATCCGCCCGAAGGCTGGCTTCGAGGTCATGCAGCTGGTGCTCGGCGAGTTGCGCGGCGCCGCTGCGCTGACCGCCGAGCCACTGGAGCACGAGCTTCCCGACTCCACCGGCCGCCGGAGCGTGATCCGCCGCGTCCCGATCGGCGTGGTCGGGGTGCTGGCGCCGTGGAACTTCCCGATGATCCTCGCCATCCGCTCGGTCGCCCCGGCGCTGGCGCTCGGCAACGCCGTCGTGCTCAAGGCCGACCCGCACACCCCGGTCTCCGGCGGCTTCTTCCTCTCATCGCTGCTGCACGCGGCGGGGCTACCCGCCGGGCTGCTGCACGTGCTCCCGGGCGGCGCGGAGGCCGGGGGCGCGGTGTGCGGGGCGCCCGAGATCGGCATGGTCTCGTTCACCGGCTCCACCGCGGTCGGACGCCTGATCGGCGAGGCGTGCGGGCGCAATCTCAAGCGGGTCGCGCTCGAGCTGGGCGGCAATAACGCGTTCATCGTACTTCCGGATGCCGACGTCGAGGCAGCCGCGTCGGCCGGCGCCTGGGGTGCGTTCCTGCACCAGGGCCAGATCTGCATGACCGCGGGCCGCCACATCGTCCACGAGACGCTGGCCGACGCCTACCTGGCGGCGCTGAGCGCCCACGCCCAGCACCTGCCGATCGGCGACCCCAACACGCAGGAGGTGGCGATCGGGCCGCTGATCGACCCGGCTGCGGTCGAGCGCGTCGACGGCATGGTCGCGCAGGCACGCGACGCGGGCGCCCAGGTGCTCGCCGGCGGCGTCGCCGACTCTCCGTTCTATCCGCCCACCGTGCTGGCGAAGGTCAACCCGGACATGCGCGTGTGGCGGGAGGAGATCTTCGGTCCGGTGGCCCCGGTGGTCAGCTTCTCCTCCGATGAGCAGGCGATCGCGTTGGCCAACGACACCGAGTACGGCCTCAGCACCGGCATCTACACCGCAGACGCCGAGCACGGGCGCCGCATCGCCGACGGCGTGCGCACCGGCCTCGTGCACATCGGCGATCAGACCGTCAACGACGATCCGGCCGCTCCGTTCGGCGGCACCGGAGCATCTGGCAACGGCTCGCGGTTCGGTGGCCCCGCCAACCTGGAGGAATTCCTCCAGTGGCAATGGCGCACCGAGCGCGCGGAGCCCGCCACGTACCCCTTCTAGGCGGAAATCAGCCGTGCCACTCGACGTGGGCGCGGAGCGAGCCATCGTCGCCGACGTAGCCATGTTCGGCGGCGTACGCCTGCAGCGCGGCAAATCCCTGGCGCCACTCCTCGGAGTCGGCGCGCGCGCCGGAGAGCTGGGTGACCGCGGCGGGCGCAAACCAGGCATGCTCGCCGTCCCAGCGGCCGTACGGCGCGATCGCG
>JBAPXO010000745.1:0-7126 GCA_049284255.1 Solirubrobacteraceae bacterium
CGTCTACGAAGGAGCCCCCACCCCGGTCACCGCCTTCATGGCGACCGCGACCAAAGCGGCGGCCCTGGGCGTGATCATCCGCTTCTTCGACGTGGCCGCGATCGGCGTCCAGGACACCTGGGCCCCCGCGATGGCGACGCTGGCCGCGATCACGATCATCGTCGGCAACGTCGGCGCGCTGACCCAGTCCTCGATCAAGCGGATGCTCGCCTACTCCAGTGTCGCCCAGGCCGGCTACATGCTCGCCGGCGTCGTGGTCGGCACCCAGCTCGGGGTACAGGCCACCGTGCTCTACCTGATCGTCTACATGATGATGAACATGGCCGCCTTCGCGGTCGTGGTCGCGGTCCAGAACGAGCGCTCTGACGGCGACGACCTCGCGGGCCTGTCGGGTCTCGGGGCGCGCAGTCCGCTGCTGGCGTGGCCGATGACGATCGCGATGCTCTCTCTGGCGGGCATCCCCGGCACGGTCGGCTTCATCGGAAAATTCCAGCTCATCCACGCCCTCGTCAACGGCGACTACACGTGGCTGGGCGTCGTCCTGGTGATCGGCTCGATGATCTCGCTGGGCTACTACCTGCGGGTGATCGCGGCGGTCTGGATGCGCCCCGCGGTGCCCTCCCCCGGTCCGGGGTTCGCGGTCGTGAGAGGCTCTTTGGCCGGGGACGGCGGCGGTCGTCTGGCACCGATCGCCGGTGGCTCGCCCGAGGCCGATGGCGAGCCGGGCGCGACGGTTGTGCGTCCGCGGGCGGGTTCCCCCGGGGGCGCCGCCCTCGCCGTCCCGTACCCGGAATGCGTGTTCGTGGCCGTCATCTTCGCCGCGGCCTGCATCTTCTTCGGGATCTTCCCCTCGCCGCTCTTCAACCTTGCGGCACACGCCGGGCACGCGCTCACCGGCCTGTTCTAGTCCTCGGCGCCCTGAGCTCCCCGCGCTCCCCGCGCTCCCCGGGCTCCCCGGGCTCCCCGGGCTCCCCGCGCTCCCCGCGCTCCCCGGGGTCCCGGGGGTCCCCGGGGGTCCCCGGGGTCCCCCCACCACGTGGATGGTAAATCTGACCTGACAGGGCAGATTTTGCGCCCACGTCCCGCGTTTGCACGGCGGCGCCCCGGCCGGGTGCATCATGATGGCGCGCGTGACCGCTTCATCGCCGCCCGCCACTGGCGCGGGCCACGTGGCACCGGCCACGGTCTCGCTCTCACGCGTCATGCCGTTGTACCTGGTGGTGTTCGCGGGCTTCGTCGGCTACAGCCTGATGATCACGATCTTCACGCCCCTGATGCTGCGGGGCGACGGCGGGATGCTGCCGGTCACCGACAGCACCTCGGAGCGGACCATCTTGCTCGGCCTCCTGCTGGCGCTGTACCCCCTGGCGCAGTTCTTCGGCGCGCCCGTGATCGGAGCGCTCTCGGATCGGTACGGGCGCCGGCCCACCCTGTTGGTCTCATTGGCGGCGAGCATTGCCTGCTACCTGCTGATCGCCGCCGCGGTGCAGGCGCGCACGCTCGGGCTACTGATGGTCGCCTGCTTTGTCGCCGGCTTGTTCGAGGCCAACATCGCGGTCGCCCAGAGCGCCGTCGCCGACGTCGCACCCCCGGTGCAACGGAGCCGGCTCTTCGGCTATGTCTACCTGAGCTCAAGCTTGGCCTACGTGGTTGGGCCGCTCGTCGGAGGCAAGCTCGCCGACGCCCACCTCGTCTCCTGGTTTGACTACGCCACCCCGTTTTGGGCAGCGGCCGTCCTGCTCACGGTCGTGCTCGCCTGGACGGCGGCGCGCTTCCAGGAGACGGGCGCGCCGACGGCTGCCGGCGCCCCGGACATCCGGCTCGGCCAGGCGTTTAACAATTTCATGCGCGTGTTCGCCCCCGGGTCCCTGCGGCGCCTGTACCTGGCCAACTTCGTCCTCTATCTGTCGATCTTCGGGTTCTTTCGCGTGTACCCGATGTACCTGGTCAACCGCTTTCACATGGACGTTTCTCGCGAATCGCTGTATGTCGCCTGGGTGGCGGTGCCGATCGTCGCCGCCAATCTGGGGATCGTCGCCTGGCTGGCTCGTCGCCTGAGCCCGCGGCAGATGGCAGCGCGGGCGGCGGCCGTGCTGGCCGTAGCGATGGCCGCGATCGTGATCCCGTCATCGCCCTCGGCGCTCTGGATCACCCTCGGGGTGAGCGCGCTGGCACTCGCGATTTGCCTGCCGGCGGCCGCCGCGATCATCTCCGAAGCCGTCGACTCAGCCGAGCAGGGAAGCGCGCTGGGGTCAAACCAGTCGCTTCAGGTCGGCGCCGAGGCGTCCTCGGGACTGGCCGGCGGGGGGCTGGCCGCAGTCGCCACGGCCCTGCCCTTGAGCGTGATGGCCGTCTTGGCCCTGTGCGCGTCGGGGCTGCTGGCGCGCGAGCGCTAAGCCGGCGCGAGCAAACTAAGCCGGCGCGGCTCCGTCGTAGCGCGGAAGCCCGTCGTCGGGGATCGACTCCCAGGTCACGGCCGAGCTCACCCACTGGCGATATTGCGGCCTGATGCCCGGTTCGCCGTCGATCGCTCCGAGGCGGACGAACACGTGGTCCGCTCCCTCGGGACGACTGAAGAGCTGACCGCCGCAATCCACGCAGTACCACTTGGCCTGGCCGTCCTCGGGTTGCCAGAAGCGCAGCCTGTCCTCCCCCTCGTGGATCTCGAAGGCCGAGAGGGGCAGCCGGGCGTTGGCCGCGCACGAGGTCCCGGTGCGCCGCTGGCAGCGATGACAGTGGCAGTAACGCGCAGCCTCGAAGGCGGCGCTCACGGTAAAGCGCACGCTGCCGCAGGCGCAGCGTCCGTGGAGGGGGTCTTCAGTGGTCGGTGGCATGTGTCCGAAGCTACTCGAGAGCGCAGCCGAGCCCAGGGGCGACCTGGATTACGTGCCAGATCCGGATCACGCGCTCGGATCGGGCACAGATCGCAGGCTGCGGGTGCATCTGGCGCCAAATCGGAGCGGCTGGTTCGGATCCGGCACGTGATGCAGGTTCCACTCGGATTGCTTGGCGCGCGCCAGCGAGGGTATCTGAGCCTGCATGGATGAACCACGCAACCAAAGCGAAGAGCCGCTCCCCGGCTCCACCTCCGATCAGAACGCCGAGGAGGCCGAACCCGGCCACGGCGGCGGCGACGAGACACGTCGCAAGGACGCTTCCGACCGCGACGAGCGCAGCGGCGACGGCCCGAGCGGCGGAGCGGGCGAGGACTCGCAGGCCACCGGCGACCCGAACGCGGCCGGCTGAACCTGGCAGCGGACCCCTAGGCGGCGCGGCGCGGCGCGGCGAGCGCCTCTGCGGGCTCGCCCCCGCGTGAGAACCGCATCACCCCGTCGTCCACCGAGCCCAGGCGCAAGTCGAGCGCGTCGAGCGCATAGTTCTGGCGTAGTCGCCACGGTCGCTTGGAGCCCTGGGCCGGGAAGTCCTGGACCGAGCGCAGGACGTAGCCCGACGTCAGAGGCAGCAGCGGCTCGCGCCCGATCTCGGGGTCCCGGTCCTCGGGCACGCACTCGCGGTAGCCGTGCTTGCGCATGTGGTTGAGCAGCCGGCAGACATACTCGAAGCTGAGATCGGCCTTGAGGGTCCAGGAGGCGTTGCTGTAGCCGATCGCCACCGCCAGGTTGGGGACGCCGCCGAGCATCATGCCCTTGTAGACCATCGTTTCCGGAATCTCTATCTCCTTGCCGTCGACGGCGAGCTTGGCGTCCCCGAGGGCGAGCATCGATAGCCCGGTTGCCGTCACGATGATGTCGGCCTCGAGCTCCTGGCCGCTGCGCAGCAGCACTCCCCGCTCCGTGAACGTCTGCACCTCATCGGTGACGATGGAGGCCGTGCCGTCGCGGATCGTCCGGAACAGATCGCCGTCGGGCACGACGCACAGTCGCTGATCCCAGGGGTTGTAGGTGGGCTTGAAGTGGGTGTCGACCTCGAAGTCCTCGGGGACCTGGCGGGTGATGCCACGCCGGATGATCGACTTCATCAGCTCGGGCCGCCGGCGACTGAGCTGATAGCTGAGCGTCATCAGAGCGACGTTCTTGAACCGCACGGCCTTGTAGGCGAGCTTCTCAGGAAGGGCGCGGCGGGCCAGCCCGGCGAGGCCGTCCTCCGCGGGCAGGGAAACGACGTAGCTGGGCGAGCGCTGGAGCATCGTCACGTGGGCGGCTGTCTGCGCCATCGCGGGCACGAGCGTCACGGCGGTCGCTCCGCTGCCGATCACCACCACCTTGCGACCGGCGTAGTCGAGGTCCTCGGGCCATTGCTGGGGGTGGACAATCTTCCCGGCGAACCGCTCGGTGCCCTCGAACCTGGGCGTGTAGCCCTGGTCATAGCGGTAGTAGCCGGTGCACATGAGCACGAAGCCGCAATGCAGCTCGGTCAGTTCGCCGTCGGTGCGCCGCACTCCAACCGTCCACTCCCCGCGCTCGCTCGACCACTCGGCGCGCACCACCCGGTGCCCGAAGCGAACCTTCGAGGCGACGTCGTAGCGCTCGGCCGTCTCGCGGATGTAGCCAAGGATCGAGGTGCCGTCGGCGATCGCCTTGGCCTGCGTCCAAGGAGCGAACGAGTAACCGAGGGTCTGCATGTCCGAATCCGAGCGAATGCCGGGATACCGGAAGAGATCCCAGGTCCCGCCGATGGCGTCACGCGCCTCGAGAATCGCGAAGCTGCGGTCGGGGCAGTTACGCCGCAGATGGCAGGCCGCCCCGATCCCGGAAAGGCCGGCCCCGATGATCAGAACATCAAGGTTGTCGTCGCCAGTGGTACGCATGCGTATCACTGGCAAGCTTACCCTCAACGCAAAACCCCGAGAGGAGCAGCCATGGAGACGTGGGAAGCGATCACCTCGCGCCGTAACGTGCGTCAGTTCGAGGGCAGGCCGTTGCAGGAGACCGATCTCCATCGGATCCTCGAGGCCGGGCGCCGGGCACCCTCGTCGCGCAACTGGCAACCGTGGGACTTCATCGTGGTCACCGAGCGCGCCCAGCTCGTCGAAATGGCCAAGGTGTGGCGGGGCGGCGGCCACATCGCCGAGTCCTCCGCGACGGTCGCGATCGTCCTGGAGAAGTCAGACGATGCTCGCCTCAGGGAGACCGCGCGCTTTGACGTCGGCCAGGCGGCCATGCAGATGATGATCGCCGCCGCTGATCTCGGCATCGGCTCAGGTCACTCGGCGGTGGGCGACGAGGACCTGGCGCGTGAGCTTCTCGGCTTTCCCGAGGATCACTTCCTCGCCGTCATGATCGACTTCGGCTTCCCGGCCGACCGTCCGCTGGCGCCGATATCCAAGCCCGATCGCCGCCCCTTCGACGAGGTCGTGCACCGCGGGCACTGGTAGCCGCGGGCGCCGGGAGCACCGCTACGATCGAGCGCCCGTGCAATATCCGGTCGAGACCTTTACCGACGCCGAACGCGCCATCCTGAGCGCGTACTGCACCAACCTTGACCGGCCGGTGTTCGCGCTCGTCAACCTGCCCGAGACCGTCAAGGGGGCGCTGTTCGCGCGGTATTCGCGGTACCCGGGGACGCTGCGCAGACTCCTGCTCGACGAGTTCGCCGGCGACCTTCCCGCGCACGCCGCCCGTACCGAGGACACGGGCCACGCCACCCGCGCCGAGCAACTGTACGAGCGCATCTTCCTGGGCTACGGGGATGACTCCGTGGCCCAGCTCGGCGGGGCCCACGTCGCCTGTGAGTGGGTCTCCAACGTGCTCACCAAGATCCTCCAGCGACCCCGTCTCGGCGCCTACCTCGAGCAGTCCACGCGGTACATCGCCTACGACGCGCCGATGCCCGGCGGGGCATACCGGTACTACCGTGACCCCGAGCTCGGCCCGCAATACACGCGCGCCATGGATGATCTGTTCGGCATCTACGCGGCATCGATTCCGCGGGTCCTGGCCTGGTGCGAGGAGGAGTTTCCCCGGGCCTCCGACGAACCCGCCGCGGCCCACGCCCGCGCTCTCAAGGCCAAGGCACTCGACCTGCTGCGAGGCCTGCTCCCCGCGAGCTCGCTGTCACATATGGGCATCTTTGCCAGCGGTCAGACCTACGAGCAGCTGATCCTCCACCTCCTCGCCCATCCCCTGCCCGAGGCTCGCGGCTACGGCACGATGATCCTCTCCGAGCTTCAGGCGGTGATGCCGAGCTTCGTGGCCCGCGTGGAGCGCCCCGACCGCGGGGGACAGTGGGTCGGCTACCTCGAGCAGCGGGCCCGCGCCGGCGAGCGCTGGGCGAGCCGCCTCGGTCTTGGGACGGCCGCCGAGGACGACGGCCCGTCGGTGAGGCTCACCAAGGTGGACGGTGACGAGGACGACTTGCTGACAGCGCTGCTGTTCGAGTCAAGCTCGACCTCCGAGGATCACATCCGCCAGACCGTCGAGTCGCTTGACGACTCCGAGCGCGCGCGCCTGCTCTCGGACCTCGTGGGCGAGCGTGCCAACCGCCGCCACCGTCCCGGGCGGGGGTTTGAGGCGCTGCGCTACCGGTTCGAGATCGTCGCCGACTACGGAGCGTTCCGCGACCTGCAACGCCACCGCATGCTGACCGTGCAGTGGCAGGCGCTCACCCCCGATCTCGGCGCCGGGGTGCCCGAGCAGGTCACGCTCGCCGGCATCGGCGACGAGTACCGGCGGGCGCTCGAGCTCTCACGCGACGAGTACGCGCGGCTGACCGACGCCGGCCTGACGAGCGCCGCCCCCTACGCCCTCTGCCTGGGCTACCGGATCCGCTTCGTCCTCGATCTCAACGCGCGCGAGGCCATGCAGCTGATCGAGCTGCGCTCCGGCCGCGAGGGCCACCCGAGCTACCGCGCCGTCGCCCACGAGATGCACGCCCAGATCGCCGCCGTACATCCCGCGGTCGCGGCCACGATGTCGCATGTCGACACCGACACCGAGCCGCGCTTGGAGCGCATCCTCGCCGAGATGCGGACCCAGGCGCGGGCTGGCGCCTGACCGGGTTTCCGCGCCGCCGCAACGTCCCGGCGCGCACCTCGGTCTCAAGCAGAGATCATCCGTCTTCGGTCTCGCCGACCATGCCGGTGCGGCGAAACCAGCCGTAGAGCACCAGCGCCGAGACCACCAGGCTGCCGACTCCGAACACGGCGAAGACCCAGAAGGAGTCGATG
>JBAPXO010000746.1:0-2304 GCA_049284255.1 Solirubrobacteraceae bacterium
GAACACGGCACGCATGGCCGGGGTGGCTGCCAGCGCCCGCACTATGGCATTGCGGGTCATCGGCGTCGACGCTGAGTTCTTCAGGTTTGGCGTGGGGACGGCGCAAGAAGTCCGAGGGCGCGGGCCCGGTCGAGGGCTTCATGGCGGCGGTGGGCGTCGAGCTTGTCGTAGACGTGGCGCAAGTGCGTCCGGATGGTGTTCACCGACAAGTACAGCTGCTCGGCGATTTCCGGCACGGTGAGGCTGGTGGGCAGGTAGCGCAGGACGCGGATCTCGGCCGGGCTGAGCGGCTCGCGCAGGCTTGGCGGATCACCGGACAGCGGCTCAGATTCGTCCGCTCCCGGCGAGGCCGCTCCGGCGAGCAGGCTAAGGATCTGCGAGGTGAAGGCGACATGCGCGGTGCGCTCCTGGGCATGGCGCTCGAGCAGTCCCGGGGCCGGATAGAAGAGGAACGGCATGCGCATGCCGTCGGGCTCGGCGAGATCCAGTGCTCGCTCGATGGCGCGCCCGGCGTCGTCCGAGTGGCCAAGAGCGTCCCGTGCGATCGCCTCCAGCAGGAATGCTCGCACCAGCGACATCGGATGCCACGCCGGAACAGAGCCGGCGATAACGGGCGCGAGCGCCACAGTTGCCGCCTGCGGATCGTCGCCGGCCATCCGAAGCGCCGCGATTACGGAACGCATAATCGCGGTGTCGAGCTGCTTTTCGCTCATCCGGGACAGGGCGGCTTCGACATGATTGGTCTGTCCCACCCGCACGAGGATCTGCAGGAAATCCGCTCGCATCCACGCATTGTCCGCGTACGGGGTACGCAGCTGTCCGGCCAGCGCCTCGGCGGCCCGGATCGCCTCCAGCGCCCGTTCGGGCCGGCCCCGGACCAGCTCAAGGACGGCGCGGGGCCAATGCATATTTATCCCGGCGGCCGGCTCGAGTTCTACTCGCAGTGCGCGTCCAGCGCGGCCGAACCACCGCTCCGCCTCCTCAAGCTGGCCCTGGCCAACCATGACGCCGGCGAGCTGAGCATAGGCGACGCCGGCGATCGGCTCCTCGCCCCAACCATGCCGCTCGGCCAGCTCGATCGCCTGCCTGCCCAGCTGCGCGCCGGCCGTATAGGAGCGGAAGCTCATGGCTGCCGCGCTGTGGGCGAGGCCGGTGAGCTCTAGATAGGGACGCCCGATCTGACGAGCCAGCGCCACTCCCTGCTCCAGATGTCGTTCGGCCTCGTCGCTGCGATACGCCCAGGTCTCGGCGATGCCCAGACTGATCAGCGCCAGCGCGCGCCGCTCTTCGCTCATCCCAAGACCCGTCCCGTCGGCGGCTTCGATCGGGGCGAGCAGCCGCTGCGCTTCCTCGGCGACGGCCGGGACGTCGCCTCGCTGGCGGGCCAGGGAGAGCCGCAGGATGCCGAGCGTGACCTGCAGGCGCCCGCGCCGGTCTGCGGGCACCGACGCCAGCTCCCTGGTCGCCGACGCCAGGTGCCGATCGGCCTTCTCCAGGGATCCCCGGTTCAGCTCATCGTCCGCCGCCAGCGCAATGAGCTCCGGATCGCCCGCGGCGACGCCGGGCGGGAATCCGGTAAGCAGCTGGTGCGCGGTTTCTTGCTGACCATCCAGCGCTAGGGATAGCCACGCGTCAGACAGCAGCCGGGCGGCCAGACGCCAGTCCCTGGCTGCCTGGGCGTGGCGGACGGCCTCGACCTGGTATCCGTGCCCGGCGAACCAGTCGGCCGCGGCGGCGTGCAGCGCGGGGAGCTCGTCGGGCGCCGTTTGCCGCAGTTCCAGCCGCAGCAGGTCCGCGAACAGGCGGTGGTAGCGGAACCACGTGCGCCGCGCATCCACGGACACCACGAACGCGTTGACGGTCTCCAGTTCCTGCAACGCCCGCGCCCCGCCGGGACGGCCCATCAGCCGGTCGGCCAGCTCGCCGCTGACCCGATCGAGCACCGAAGTGCGCAGCAGCAGCCGCCGCACCTCCTCGTTCTGCCGTTCCAGCACCTCGGCCAGCAGGTAGTCCGCCACCGTGCGCTCGCTGCCGGAGAACTCGGCTGCGAATTGGGCCGGATCCGGGTGCCCGGAAAGCGATAGCGCCGCCAGCCGCAGCCCCGCCGCCCAGCCCTCGGTCCGCTCGTACAGCTGGACGAGCGCTGGGTCCGGCAGCTCGACCCCCGCCGACGCGAACAGCTCCCGCGCCTCCTCCATCGTGAAGCGGAGATCGCTCGCCCGGACCTCGGTGAGCCCGCCCTCCAGCCGCAGCCGGTGCAATCCCAGCCGCACGTCATGCCGGGTGGCCAGCACGAACCGCAGT
>JBAPXO010000747.1:0-4739 GCA_049284255.1 Solirubrobacteraceae bacterium
GCGCTGTACCAGCTCGAGATCCTCGATACGCCCGCCGAGAAGCCGTTTGACGACATCGTCGCGGTCGCCGCCGCCCTCTGCGACACGCCGATCGCGATCATCAACTTCGTCGACGCCGACCGTCAGTGGGGTAAGGCGCTGGTGGGACTGGAGAGCTCGGAGGCCCCGCGGGCGGCCTCCTTCTGCGCCCAGACGATCGCGCAGGAGTCGGGCACCCTCGTCGTTCCCGACACCCTGGGCGATCCAGCGTGGTCGGGTAATCCTCAGGTCGCTGGACCGCCCGGGCTGCGCTTCTACGCGGGGGCTGCGATCGTCACCGATGAGGGCCATGCCCTGGGGTCCTTGTGCGTCGCCGATGACCAACGGCCGCGGGAGTTCGGCGCGCGCGAGCTGGAGGGGCTGCGTTCCCTCGCGCGCCAGACCGGCGAGCTGCTCAAGCTTCGTGACCGCTCGATCAAGCTCAGCAAGGCCAACGAGCAGCTCCGGGACCTGGCGGTCAGAGATCCCCTGACCAACCTCCCTAACCGCACCTTCCTCGAGGACTCGCTCGCGCTCGCGCTCAGCCAGCGCCTGCGCTCCGGACGCGACCTCGGCCTGCTGCTCTGCGATCTCGATGACTTCAAGTTCGTCAACGACGAGTACGGTCACCAGGCCGGCGACCGGATGCTCCAGGTCGTCGCCGAGCGGCTGACGGGCGCTGCCCGGGAAGCTGACCTCGTGGCGCGGCTGGGCGGAGACGAGTTCGTGGTCCTGTGTCCCGAGCTTTCGGGGGCCGATGACCTGGTCCGGATCGCGCAGCGCCTGGGAGAGGCGGTCGCTGCTCCGGTGGCCCTTGCAGGCACCGAGTTCGAGCCCCGCCTGTCGATCGGCCCTGCGCTGGCGGCAGACGGCGACTGGCCCGAGGACCTGCTCGCGCGGGCCGACAAGGCCATGTATCGCGCCAAGCGCCACAGCTGATCGCCGCGTGCTTGTCTTTGCGGAGTGCGCGAGTCAGAAGCCGACTTCGCTGCCCTCCAGGATCTGCTGGACCGCAGCTACGCGGGCGCGGGCTCGCACCTGCTTAGCATCCACACTCCGCAGCGGCGTCTGAGCGCCGAGCAGGTCGCCGACCGCCTGCAGGGGATGTGCCTGCTCGTGCTCGCGACGGTCACGGCCGGCGGACGGCCGGTCACCGGACCCGTGGACGGAATCTTCTACCGCGGCGCCTGGTACTTCGGAACCGCGCCGGGCGCCATGCGCTCGCGCCACATCGCCGCCCGTCCGCGGGTGAGCGCCACCCATCTCCCCTCCGAGCAGCTGGCGGTCACCGTCCACGGCCGCGCCCACCCCATCGACGTCCACGCTCCTGATCAGGCCGGCTTTCGCCAAGCCCTGCTTGACACCTACGTCCCGCGATACGGACCCGAGTGGGAGGAATTCCTCAACTCGGGCCCGGCCTATACCCGGATCGACGCCGATCGGATGTTCGCACTTCAGGTGACCGACACCTAAAGCAGCAGGCGCCGACCCGGGATAGGCGGTGCCCCTGTTTCAGCTCACCCCTGCGGGCTCGGGAACGGGTGAGTAGTCCGTCGCATCGCCCTTACGGACGGTGCTGCGCCGGCCATCCAGGCCGACCGGAACATCTCCAGCGAGCGTGATGCGGTGCAGCAGGCGCGGCAGGTCGTCGTAGTCGTCGACCGCGTAGTGCTGCGTCGAGCGGTTGTCCCAGATCGCTACGTCGCCGTCGCGCCAGCTCCAGCGGACGGTGTTCTCCAGCGCTGTGACGTGACGCTGCAGGAGCGCAAAGAGCTCGTTGGAGTCCCGGGTGGAGAGCCCGACGAAGCGGCGCACGAAGTGGCCGAGCACGAGCGAGCGCTCGCCGGTCTCCGGATGAACCCGGACCACGGGATGCTCGGTCTCGAACTCGAGGTGCTCGAACTCCTCGCGATGGGCCTGCTCCTTGACATCGAGCCCGCCGACCCGCGTCTCGCGGCCGTTGACGTAGTCATACAGGTTGGAGTGCACCGCCCAGAGCCCGTCGGTGAGCGCCTTGAGCGGCGGCGCAAGCCTCTCGTAGGCGCGCACCGTGTTGGCCCACACCGTCGTGCCGCCATAGGGCGGCAGGGTGATCGCCCGCAGGATGCTGATCGCCGGGATCCGGTCGACGAAGGTCACGTCGGTGTGCCAGCTGTTGGCACGACTGCGATCGGAATCGATCGGCAACACGGCCTTGTCGCCAGCCACGGTGGGATGCGGCCGCGTCGGCGTACCCAGCGTTTCGGCAAACGCCTCCTGGTCGGCGTCGGTCGCGTGGTGCTGGCCGCGCAGAAAGACCACGCGATGGGCGAGCAGCGCCGACCGCAGCTCGCTGACGACTGCCGCAGAGATGTCGGGCCCCACGCGTACGCCCTCCACCTCGGCGCCGATGTTGCCGCCCACCTTGTGGACCTCGATGTGCTCGTACGCGCCTGTCTGCGTACTCATGATTGCCTCCTGTCGTTCGAGGGTTGATCAGACGTGGTGACGATCAGGATCCAGCGCCGAGGGCGCCGTTGAATCCCGTGTAGACGAACTTCGAGAACTGCGGATCCAACGGGATCAGCCCGGCCTTCGAGAAGGCGTTGGCGACCCCCTGCTCGGCGGAGATGACCCCGGCGTTGATCGGCACGACCTTCGCGGTCGAGTCGGCCGCCGCCCTGTCGGTGATCGATGTCGGTAGTCCGGTGGCCTTGGACCACAGGGCGCCGAACGCCTGCTGATGGGTGTTGGCCCACGTCTGCGCCTGCCCCAGCAGCTTCACGTAGGTGCGTATCTCGCTGGCGGTGGTCGAATTCTCTAGCGCCGCACGGGACGCCACGACGTAGGAGTAGTTGCTGCCGTAGCCGTTGCCGTTGACGAGGATCTTCGCGTGGTCCTTCGCCACCGCCTCCTCCACGAAAGGAGACCAGATGTCCCAAGCATCCACGCTCCCCGACGAGAACGCCGCCAGGGCCTGAGCGGGCTGCAGGTAGTCGATCGTCACGTCATGGACGGTCAGCCCGGCCTTGTTGAGCACGGTCAGCAGGTGGTAATGAGCCGAGCTGCCTTGAGCGACGGCGATTTTTTTGCCCTTCAGCTGGCTGATGGAGGTGATGGACGAGCCCTTTGGCACCAACAGCGCGCCCTTGGCGGGATTGGTCTGGGTCGCCGCGACGATCGCGATCTTGCCTCCGGCGGCCGCTGAGAACGCCGGAGGCGCGTCACCGACGCCGCCAACGTCGATCGAGCCCGAATTCATCGCCTGGAGAATCGGCGGCCCGGACGTGAAGTCAGCCCACTTGACCTGGAAGGGAAGCTTGTTGATCAAGCCCGCGGCCTGGAGCAACGCCTCCGCTCCCGTACCGGCCTGGTCGCCGATCCGCAGCGTCGATGACGAGGCCGTCGCCCCCGACCCCGAGGAGGCGGAGGACGACTTGCTGCTCGAGCTCGAGCCGCAGCCGGCAATCACGAGTGAGCCGATGGCCACTGCGGCCAGAGCGCTCCAGCTGGTTCGGTAACGATGTGTTCTCATGCTGTCGGTCCTTTCGTATCGACGCCCAGCTCGGTGAGCAGGCGGTTTCGTAGGGAGACGAGCTGTGGGTGTTCGCGCTCCCGGGGTCGGAGAAGATCAACGCGGGATTGGTGGGCGATGTGTCCGTCTGCGAGCACCAGAACTCGATCGGCGAGAGCCAACGCCTCGTCGACGTCATGGGTGACGAGCAGGATCGCCGGGCGGTGGCGCTCCCAGAGGCTCAACACCAGCCGGTGCATGGTGATCCGCGTCAACGCGTCCAGCGCGCCGAACGGCTCGTCGAGGAGTAGGAGGCTTGGATCACGAACGAGCGCCCGAGCGAGCGAGGCGCGCTGTGCCTCCCCGCCGGATAGGGTCAGCGGCCAAGCGTCGCCGTGCTCTTGAAGTCCTACTTCGGCCAGCGCCCCCAGCGCCATCCCGGCGGGATCGGGTCCGCGCAGGCCGAGCCGCACATTGTCACGCACGCGGATCCAGGGGACGAGCCGAGGCTCCTGGAAGGCAACGGCGACGGTCCCTTGGACGCTCACCTCGTCGCCGAGGACGCCGTCGAGGCCGGCCAGGGCGCGGAGCAACGTTGACTTGCCCGATCCGCTGCGGCCGATCAGCGCGACGATCTCTCCGGTCCTGATCTCCAGATCAAGTGAGTCCAGGACCCGGCGGCTGCCAAAGGAACGGCTGAGGCCCGAGACCTCGGCGACGGTCTGCGCCGCGCCCCTGGCCTCCTGCGAAGGGTGGCCCAAGGTTGCAGCCGCTTCCTGGTTGGGCGCCGACGAGGAGCGCCTGTATGTCACCGCACCAACGAGCCGGGGCGCCAAGCTAAGGCCCTCCTCTCGAGGATGCGCACGAGCCAGTCGGTCAGCAGACCGAGGATCGTGTAGACGAGCAGTGCGACGAAGATGACCTTGTTTTGCAAGAACTGAGTCGCCTGGTTGATCATGAATCCCAGACCCGCATTGGTGTTCAGCTGCTCGGCGACGACGAGCGCCAGCCACGCGACACCAAGGCTCTGGCGTAGACCGACCAGGGCTTCCGGCAACGCCCCGGGCAGGATGATGTAGCGCAACAGTTCTCTTCGCTTCAACCCGAGCACCTTGGACAGCTCGCCGAGCCGGGGATCGACGCTACGAATCCCTGAGTACGTGTTGAGGTACAGGGGGACCGCGGCGCCGAGCGCGATCAGCAGCAGCTTGGGCAGCTGCCCGATGCC
>JBAPXO010000748.1:0-1807 GCA_049284255.1 Solirubrobacteraceae bacterium
TAGCGCGATCGCGCGGTCCTCGTCGACGCACTGGGTGAGCACGAGGATGACCGGGACATCGTGAGCGAGCGCCCTGACGATGTCGACGTCGTAGCCTTGAATCCGGGTCTGACCGGCGTCGATGCAATACCAGGCGATGTGGATGAAGCCCTCGGGAGCACCTCTGCGTGACGCCGTGATGGTGTCCCGGAAATCGGAGACCACGGCGTCCTTGGCATCACCGAGTTCGATTCCGGGCGTGTCAAAGATCGTTACCGGGACTCCTGGAGCGTCGTGGCGCTGGACGCGCTTGGTCACCGGCCGCCCAACCCCCTCCTCAGCGAGCTCGGTGCGAAAGATGGCGTTGATGAGGGTGCTCTTGCCGACGCCGGTCTGGCCGGTAATGAGGATGTTGGCGTGACCAAGCTCCTCGGCCTCGCGCTGACGCTGCTCGCTGAAGTAGGCGACCGGGTCGGCCGCGACCACCTCAACATCGGGCTGACCGGTGCTGTCGCGATCGCCCTTGGGCGGGGGCGACGCGGCCTCGCCCGACCCGGCGGAGACGGCACGCACGCCTCGTGACACCACGCCGCCGAGCTCCTGAACACCGCGTTCCAGGAACCGCCGACCGTGGTCGAGCCCCCGCTGGACGCGCTCCCGCCTGTTGTCATCATCGGTCATCAGGACTCCCCCTCCGGTCGACCTCACCGATTCTGACGGACTCGCGGCGTGAGCCGTGCCACGCCGACCGACGCGGCCCCCGGCAGGACGCGAACCCTCCTGCAATGCGAAGGTTCGCGCTTATGGTTGGAGGAGGACGCAGCCCCTTGGTCCGGTCCGCCGCGTCAACCGCCATCTCGAGGAGGGCGTGAAACGGTGCAGTTCTATTTGAACGGTTACAGACCGGGCGACCCGCTAATCCAGGACCCGCATCACTCCGCGGCCGACCGGCCCGGGCGGCCTCCTGCGGAGGTCGATGTCTTGATCGTGGGCTGCGGCCCCGCAGGCTTGGTCCTGGCCGCCCAAATGGCTAACTTTCCCGACATCAAGACGGTCGTTGTCGACCGCAAGGAGGGTCCGCTACAGGTAGGGCAAGCCGACGGGGTCGCCTGCCGCACGGTCGAGATGTTCGAGGCGTTTGACCTGGCGGATCGTCTGGTCGGCGAGGCCTACTGGGTCAACGAGGTGTGTTTCTGGCGACCGGATCCGGACGATCCGACCACGATCCAGCGCGCCGGGCGGATCCAGGACACCGAGGAGGGCATATCGGAGTTCCCGCACGTAATCGTCAACCAGGCGCGGATGCTCGCATACCTTCGGGATCACATGGAGCGGTCTCCCAGCAGATTGGCTCCGTTCTACGACCTGGGCGTGCGTGACGTCGAGGTCGACACCCGCAGCTCGTCGGAGTATCCGGTGACCGTCACTCTCGAGCACATGAAGGACCGGGCGCGAACGGGCGAGACATCGATCATCCGCGCGAAGTATGTCGTCGGCTGCGACGGGGCGCACAGCCGTATTCGGACGGCGATCGGCCGCGACCTCGCGGGCGACGCCAGCAACGAGTCCTGGGGGGTGATGGATGTCCTGGCCGTCACCGACTTTCCGGATATCCGAGTCAAGTGTGCGATCTCCTCAAACCAGGGCAACATCCTCATCATTCCGCGTGAGGGCGGATACCTGGTCCGGTTCTACATCGAGCTGGACGAGGTGAAGGACCAAGGGCTGTCTGAGGATGGGAGTGTCACCCCAGAGACGCTGACCGAGGTCGCGAACGTGATTCTGCACCCGTATCGCGTCGAGGTAAAAGAGGTGGGGTGGTGGTCGG
>JBAPXO010000749.1:0-1825 GCA_049284255.1 Solirubrobacteraceae bacterium
GCCCGGAAGCATCCCTGTAATGAGATGAAAGCGGAACTGATCTCGCTTGGAGGGCGCAGTCTCGCAACTCGCCAAACCGCGCCTCGCTGCTTGCCAGATCGCTGCTAGCGACGCGGTCAATGCGGCAGTCTCACGCGAGGCCGCGGCGCTGCCGGATCCACGCAGCACCGTCCGTCTCGATTCGACGTGGACCGCCACGCCGTCTACCGGTCCTATCGTTCCAGCGCGCCCAGCGCCTCAGCGACGGTACCCGGGCCGCTCAGGAGGCTGAACGCATGCGCGATTCCGCCGCGGGCCGTACCCCAGGTCCCCGAGCCGCTTCTCGAAATCGGGTCGCAAGGATCAACCCCAAGCGACCAGCCGTCGCTCGAGATCAGATCGACCCTCCGTACCGCGCGCAGCCGTCCCCGCAAATCCTCCAGCGCCCGCGATGAGATCAACGGTGGCGCGAATTCCGAGACCGGCACGCTCACATCCTCTCAACCACGGCTCGCCAAGCGCTGGACGTCAAGACACTCACGCTCGGCGAGACACGCCGGCCCGCTGCTACATCCACGAAGGACCGTGCGCCCGATCGACCGAGCCGGCAGACGTTCTGACTTCTGCTCCGGGCCGGCGGGCAACAGAAGCGGCAGCGGCGAGCCCGTGGCTGCAGCGGCGACGATGCCGCAGGCTCGTGGGTGCTGACTAGCCGTCGGCGATCGGTCGTAGTTCGATGACTCCGTAACGGGCGATGGGATGCTTGGCGGAGACCTCGATGGCTTCGTCGAGGTCAGCGCACTCAATGAGGTTGAATCCCGAGGCGGGAGCGGGCACTTCCACGCGCGGACCGTTGTCGACTTCTGTCTCGCCCCCGCGCACGCGGACGTTCGTCGTCGCGTCGACGTCGGCGAGAACGTCACCATGCAATCGCACGCCTCGCTGCTCCATCTCCGTCACCCAAGCCTGGACTTGCGCACCGATTCTTCCGCGGTCCGCAACGCTGAACCCGATTGACTCATCGCGGCAGACCAACATCAGAAATCTCATGGATCCTCCTCGCTTGGCTCGCGTAATCCTAGGTGTCGATCGTCGCAGCGACGAGCGACTAGCAAAAGCTGAGCCAGGCCAGATTCGTCGACGCGAGCTGATTGCTCGCTTCACGAACCACCAGCCACCTCAGCGCGTCGGCGACCAGGACCTTGCCTCCTCCTTTGCATCCACCAACCTCCAAGAGCAGACGTCCTGTGTCAACCTCCGGACGAGATAGCGGATACCGGTTAACGGTCAAGTGCTGCGCGCTTAGCCCGGCGGGTCGGCCGGTGGGGTGACAGCGCTGGCGGCCATCTGTTGGGTGGCGGGGAGGTCGGGCCGGGGGCCCGACGAGCTGGGGATGGTGACGGTGATGTGCTGTTGTAGGCCGGTGTGGCGCTGGGGGTCATAGGGGTGTGGGTCTGCCAGCAGCGCCAGATGATCCGGCTCCACGCGCGGCCGAGCGTGCGCAGCGCGCGGGGGTGGTTGTGGCCGCGGGCGCGGGCGGTGGCGTAGCGGTCAGCGGCCCAGGGGTGCCATCGGCAGGTGGCATGGGCCAGGACGCTTAGCGCGTTGCGCAGCCGTTTGTTGCAGGCCCAGCGAAACGTGGCGTGCTTGCGTTTGCCCGATTCGGTGGCGACGGGCGCGTGGCCGGCGTCGGCGGCGATCGCGTCGCGGTGGGGGTAGCGGGCGCGGCAGTCGCCGATCTCTGACAGCAGCGTGGCGGCGCAGATCACCGAGTTCGGGGAGCGAAAGAAGCTGCGGAAGATCTTCCCGTCGGGGTGGGAGTCCAGCGCGTCGGTGATCTCTGACT
>JBAPXO010000750.1:0-9076 GCA_049284255.1 Solirubrobacteraceae bacterium
CACGCCCGATACCGGAGTGACGTTGACGGTCTCGCCGTGCGTAGGTGCCGAGGGGGTCGGGTCGGCCGCCGTGGTGAACGTCTCGTCGGGACCGGTCACGGACCCGTCGGCGTTGCTCGCCACAAAGCGGACGTGGTACAGCGCGTTGGGGAGCAGGCCCGAGACGCTCTGCGTGAAGGTGTGGTAGCCGAAGTCCGAGCCGACCGGCGCCGACGGCGTGCTCTGGTCGTAGGCGATCGGCCCGCCGCCGCTGTAGCGGGGGTCGAGGCCGTACTCGAAGTGCCCCTCGGTGACGAGCCCGTCGGGGTCGATGATCTCAGAGAACGACGCGTTTGAGCTGGTGTTTGAGACGGGCGACAGCGATGCGACGAGCGCGGGGGTCGAGGTGGACGTCCCGCCGCCGCCTGAGGTGCGGGGGGTGATGGTGTCGGTGTCGGTGGCCGAGGCCGGCGAGGCGGCATCGTCGCTGACGACGTGGGCGGTGTTGGAGATCTTGCCCGAAGCCGACGTCGGGATCCTGACGGGAACCGAGATGGGGGGAAGCGTCGCGCCTGGATCGACGGCCGCGGTCGAGGTGTTCGTGCAGCTCACCGTAGAGGTCGTCGAGGCGGCGCAGTTCCACCCCGCGCCGCTTGGCGCCTGCGCGAGAGTCTCACCATCCGGGAGCGGATCGGTCACCGTCACGGTGTTGGCCTCGGTCTCGGACGCCGGGCTGGCTGCGGGCACTCCGGCGGTCAGCCGGTAGGTGAGCGTGCCGCCCGCGACCGCCCGTCCGTCGCCGCTGTCGGTTTTGGCCAGCTCGAGCGTGGGCACCGCGCCGTTGAGCGTCGATACGTTGACATTGCTGATCTCATGGTTGTCGGTAGCGGCGCCGGTCGACGCGGCGAAGGCGAAGGTCAGCCGCGGTGGACGGCCCGTTACCTGGTCACCGGTTGCCGGGTCGTAGTAGGTGGAGGGCAGCGGTCCGGTCGCGACCTCGGTGAAGTCCGAGTCTCCCGGAGCCTTGAGCGACACGGTGACGGTTCCGTTCGCCCCGGCGCTCGGATCGATCTCGATGTTGACGATCTGCTCCGACGCCGTGCGACTGCTGTCGTTGTGGAGCTGGATGTTGTCCATCGGATCGGGCGACTGCGCGAGCGAGCTCGTCAACAGGCAGTAGCCGGCGGCGCCGTTTCCGGGACCGCGGATCGTCACCTGATCGGCTGACTGACCCGCCCAGCTCGGGTCCATGCAGCCCGTGCCGTCTGAGACGGTGTTGGAGTAGTTACCGAAGGCGTCCAGCCCCACGCCGAGGTATCCGAACGGGAGCCCGGGTACGCTCCCGCCGGCCGACGTGTACCCCAGTCCCCCGCCGGAGGCGCCGACCGCGTCCGGTGAAGGCGGCGCGACGGCCAGGGCGAAGAGGATGCCGTCAGCGCCGCTCCCGCCCCATTGGTATTGGTCGAAGGTGATGTTCAGACCCTCGCTGGAGGGGAAGGTCGAGTTGTAGACGACCGCCGAGGCCTGCGTGTCGGTCGCATCGGTCAACCGCAGCGTTCCGGAGCCGGCGGGGTCGGGCGTATCGAGCGCACAACCCGCGATGGGCGTGCTGGCGGAGTCGGTCCCTGCGGTCAGGCAGGGCAAGCCGGCGGAGTTGGACCCGCTCGAGTCGTCGGCCAGCCCGAAGACTGGAGCCGAGGTGGTGGCTCCGGTGAAAGGTTCCGAGAGGAGCGTCTGCTGCGCGAGGGCCGTCGAGGGCACGGCCAGGGCGGCCGCCAGCAGAACGCCCAGAGCGGTTGCGTGCCATCGCCATGTCGGTCCCCGATGCATCGTGCAGGAGAACCGGGGCGCCTCTACCCGGTCCGAGCCGATCCTCTCACCAAACCGTCACGCGCGTCAATGTGTGAACTGTTAGGCGTCCAAGCGCTTCAGGGCCCGGTTCCTACCCCAGCGCAAGTTGCTGATATGCCGTCGATTGAAACGACAGGCGGTGAAGTGGCGAGACGCCGAGCCGCTCGATCGCCTCGCGGTGCTCCGGGGTGGAGTAACCGACGTGGGCCGCGAACTCCCACCCGGGATGGTGGGCGTCGGCGCGGCGCATGTAGCGGTCACGGGTCTCCTTGGCCAGCACTGAGGCGGCGGCGATGGCGGCGCTCCGGGCGTCGCCCCCGATCACCGCACGCTGCTCGTATCCGACGTTGCCGACGGCGAAGCCATCGCTGAGGCAGATGCAGCCCTCGCAGGCGACATTGCCAAGCGCGTCGCGCAACGCTGCCAAGTTGGTCTTGTGCAGTCCGCGGGAGTCGATCCCGGGCGCGCAGCGAGACACGATCGAGACCCGTGCCGCGATGCTGAGGATCACCGGGTAGAGCGCGGCTCGCCCCTCCGGCGTCTGCTGCTTTGAGTCGTTGAGCATCCCGAGCGCCCGGGCCTGCCCCGGACCAAGACGATCGAGGTCAAGCAGGACCGCGGCAGCGACGAGCGGTCCGGCCAGACATCCCCGGCCGGCCTCGTCGGCCCCGGCCACGAACCGATACCCGAGGCCGCGGTCAAAGCCCAGCAGCCGGCGACCCGGGCGGGCCGGGCGCTTGCGGGGCTTGCCGGTGGTCGCCCTCGGGCTCGCAGGCGCAGTCGCAGGCGCGACTGTGGACTCGGGCGGCGACACCAGCGCCTCGTCCGGGCCGCTAAAGGGTGCCGACGCGGCTCGGAGGCCAGTAGGTGAAGAAGGCGACCCCGATGACCCATTTGTCGGGGACGGGGCCCCAGAAGCGACTGTCGTCTGACTCGCCACGGTTGTCGCCCATCATGAAGTAATCGCCGGGCGGAATCTTGATCGGCGCCCGGAAATTGCAGGAACCGCCGGGACCGCATGGCTCGATGTAGGAGTCCTTCTCGCGCACCCCGTTGCGGATCACATGCCCGTTGACAATCGACATCGTGTCTCCCGGGCCGGCAACCACCCGCTTGATGAAGGTCTGGGAGGACTCGGCCGTGGTCGGCGTGTCGCATGCCTGGGGGTGCCCCGCGCCCTGCCCGCTGGAGCCGCACACCGGGTTGATCGGATCGGCTCCCTTCGGGGGGTGAAAGACGACAACGTCGCCGACGCTTGGGTGGTTGATGAGGCGGTTGGTGAGCACGCGCTGGCCAATGTCGAGCGTCGGGATCATCGACCCACTCGGGATGCGATAGGGCTTGACGACCAGCGTCTCGATCAGGAGCGCCAGGCCCACCGCCACCGCGACCGTGATGATGAGCTCCACCGCCGAGCTCATCGGAGATCTCCGCTTCTTGGCCATCCCGCTCCTGGTGCTAACTGCGGGCCTCGAGGACCACTAGAGCGTCCCGACCCGGTCGGGCGGCCAGTAGGTGAAGAACGCCTTGCCGATGATCCACGCCTTGGGCACCGGCCCCCAGAAGCGACTGTCGAGCGAATCCGGGCGGTTGTCGCCCATCATGTAATAGTCGCCGCGAGGAACCGTGAACGTGCGCGGGAAATTGCACTCGCCCGAGCCGTCGCAGGGGATCGTGAAGCTGTCGGCCTCGGGCTTGCCGTCGCGGATCACGTGGCCGTTGCGGATCGTCAGATGATCGCCGGGCAGGCCGACGACGCGCTTTATGTAGGTCTGCGAGGACTCCTTGGTCTGCGGGGTGTCGCAGGCCTCCTGCTCGGGCTGGCCGGCGTCGTTCTCGCCCTGGCTGGGATTGGCGCAGTTCTCGCTCGCCGGGGGATGAAACACCAGGATGTCGCCGATGTGAGGAGAGGTGAAGCGCGAGCCGATGCGGTCGACCAGGATCCGCTGGTTGATGTGCAGCGTGGGCAGCATCGACGCGCTCGGGATCTCGTAGGGCTTGACGAGAAACGCTTGGATGCCGAGGGCGAGGAAGAGGGCGATCGCCACGATCACGACCAGTTCGGCCGCGGAGCGCACGAACGACTTCTTGCGCTTCGTCACCCCTGATCGTCGCCGGCCGGAGCGTCCTGTGCCGGCTCGGGCGCCGCCGGTTCCCCGGCGGGTTCGGCCTCCGTCGCCGCAGGGGCCTCAACGTCCGCGGGCTCGGCGGCAGCGACCTCGGCGGGCGCAACCTCGGCTGTGGTCTGCGGGCCGGCCTCGTCGGCCATCTCGGTCTCGTCGGGCTCGACCCCGTAGAGGAGCTCGCGCTCGACCGCTATCTCGGGGCCGGCGGACCGACGCTCGCGGACCCGGGCGCGCTTACCGATCCGCCCGCGCAGGTAGTAGAGCTTGGCGCGCCGGACATCTCCGCGCGCGGCGACCTCGATGCGCTCGATCTTCGGCGAGTGCATCGGGAATGTCCGCTCGACACCGACGCCGAAGGATTGCTTGCGCACGGTGAAGGTCTCCCGGGCGCCGTGGCCCTGACGCTTGATGACGACGCCTTCGAAGACCTGCGTACGCCGGCGCGTGCCCTCGATGACCTGGAAGTGAACCCGCAGGCGATCGCCGGCGTCGAACGCCGGTACGCGGCGGAGCTGCGAACGCTCCAGGCTGTCGATCACTGTGCTCATGAAGGTGCGAGGACCCGCGAGTCGCATGGCGAGCGGTTCTGCGCGGGCAGTAAACCAAGCTGGGGGCGGCGCGCCGAGAACGCGTGCCCGCCCATGCGGCGACTCATGGTAGCGGACCGTCGGACCCACAACGTTGGGGCCCGGATAAGCCCTCCGGGGGGCCGGCGGCCCGGGCGCGGCTCTGCTCCAGACGCCACTGGGCGATTCGGGCATGGTGCCCGGAGAGCAGGACCTCGGGCACGCGCCAGCCCCGGAAGTCGGCCGGGCGCGTGTAGTGCGGGTACTCGGGTCCACCCTCGAGCGCGGTGCTGAAGGACTCCTCGACCGCCGAGTCCTCGTGGCCCAGCGCGCCCGGCAGCTTGCGCAGCACCGCATCGCAGAGAACCATCGCGGCCAGTTCCCCGCCGGCGAGCACGTAACGCCCAATCGAGACGCGATCGGAGGCGAAGTGCTCGACGATGCGTTCGTCAAAGCCCTCGTAGCGGCCGCAGAGCAGCGTCAGCTCGGGTTCGGCAGCCAGTTCGTCGACCAGCGCGTCGTCGAGCAACCGGCCGCCGGGCTCGAGCGCGATCACCCGTCGCTGTGTGGCCAGTTGCACGGGATCGATGCCGTAGCGGGCGCGCAGCGCGGCCTCGACCACGTCGACGCGCAACACCATCCCGGCCCCGCCCCCAAACGGGGTGTCATCGACCTGGCGGCCGCTGAGCGGCGTGTGGTCCCGGTAGTTGACGCAGGTCAGCTCGTTGCCCAGCGCCAGCGCGTTGGCAACGTGGCGCTGGGAACCAAACCAGTCAAAGGCCTCGGGAAAGAGGGTGAAGAGATCGATTCGCATCAGGCGCAAGCTTCGGCATCAGCGCTCGCCGAGGAAGGCGAGGTCGACGTCGATGACCGCATGCTCCAGATCTACCTGGCGGACGGCGTCCTTGACCAGCGGCACGAGCAGCGCGGGGCCGCCGGCGTGGCGCGTGACCTCGAGGACCTCGCATGAGGGCAGGGCCAGCATCCGCGCCACCACCCCCACCTCCTGCTCGTGGTCGCGAACCGAACATCCCTCCAGGTCGGCCGCCCACCATTCGTCCTCGCCGAGCTCGGGCGCGACGGAGCGGGCAGCGAGGATCTCGAGGCCGCGCAGCGCCTGAGCGTCGCCGCGGCGCTCACACCCCTCGAGGCGCAAGATCGGCCGCGCCCCATAACCGGCCAGGCGCACGATCCGGCGCTTGACCGCACCCACCTCGACGATCCCGTCGAGGGCGAGCAGGCCCTCCACGGGGGCGATGACGTGAAAGCTCCCGTCGAGGCCGTGGGGTCGACCCACGAGTCCCGCCCGCAGCCAGGCTTGCTCTGAGCTCAAGCGTCGACGATGTCTACGAACACACGGCGCTGCTGGCTGATCCCGGCCGCCTTGATCACGTTGCGCAAGGCCATCGCCGTGCGCCCGCCCCTCCCAATCACGCTCCCGTAATCCTCGGGGTCGACGGACAGTTCGAGCACCAGCGAGCCGTCGTCCTCGGAGACCTCGGTGACGCGAACCTCGTCGGGGTGCTCAACCAGGCCCCGAGCCAGGTACTCCAGCAGGTCCTTCATGGGGAAGTTTTAGCCGATGCCCTGGGTGCGCAGCAACTTGCGCACGGAATCGCTCGGCTGGGCGCCACGCTCGAGCCAGTCGCGGATGCGCTCCTCGTTGAGCACGATCGTCGACGGGTCGGTCTGCGCGTTGTAGTGACCGACGGTCTCGATCACACGGCCATCGCGCTTGGAGCGCTGGTCGGCGACCACGACCCGCCAGATCGGGTTCTTGCGGCCGCCAATGCGGGTTAGACGAAGTCGTACGGACATGTTGCGAGAGGCGAGGTTAGCGTGCTCGCCGCGCAGGCGTTCCCGCCGCCCCCACGCCCGGCCTCTCAGCGGGCCTGGCGCATCATCGCGCCCAGGTCCGGCATGCGGCCCTGCGAGACCTGGCGCATCACCTTGCGCATCTGCTCAAACTGCTTGATCAGCTGCTTGACCGCCTGGACGTTGGTCCCCGAGCCGCGGGCGATCCGCAGCCGCTGGGAGCCCTTGATGAGCTCGGGATGGCGGCGCTCGGCCGGGGTCATCGAGAGGATGATGGCCTGGAGCCGATCGAATTCCCGCTCGTCGAGCTTGACGCCCCGCAGCTCCTTGCCCATCCCGGGGATCATCCCCAGCAGCGATTGCAACGGGCCCAGCTTGCGGATCTGGCGCATCTGGTCCAGGAAGTCATCGAGGCCGAACTCCTGCTTTCGCAGCTTGCGCTCGAGCTCGGCCGTCTGATCGGAGTCGTAGTTGGCCTCCGCCTTCTCGATCAGGGTCATGACGTCGCCCATGCCGAGAATCCGCTGGGCCATCCGGTCTGGGTGGAAGCGCTCGAACTGATCGAGCTTCTCGCCGGTGGAGGCGTACATGATCGGCTTGCCGGTGACCGCCTTGACCGAGAGCGCAGCGCCACCACGGGCATCGCCGTCGAGCTTGGTCATGACCACGCCGTCGAAGTCGACGACCTCGGCGAACTGCTCGGCGACGTTGACGGCGTCCTGGCCGGTCATGGCGTCGACGACGAGCAGGATGTCGGTCGGCCGCACCGCCTTCTTGATGTCGGCGAGCTCGGCCATCAGCTCCTGATCGACGTGGAGGCGGCCGCTGGTGTCGACGATCAGCACGTCCTTGCCCTCGGTCTGGGCGCGGTCGGCCGCCCAGCGGGCGATCTGAACCGGCGAGCGATCGGTGCCCTGCTCGTAGACGTCGACCCCGGCCTGCGCTCCGACCTTGATCAGCTGGTCGACCGCCGCCGGCCGATAGACGTCACAGGCCGCGACCGCGACCGCGGAGCCGTTCTCACGCAGATAGCGCGCGAGCTTGCCCGTGGCGGTCGTCTTGCCCGACCCCTGAAGGCCGGCCATGAGGACAATCGTCGGGGGGCGGGGCGAGAACGAGAGGTCGCGGGCTGCCCCTCCCATCAGCTCGGTGAGTTCGTCGGAGACGATCTTGACCACCTGCTGGCCAGGATTGAGCTGGCCGATGATGTCGGCTCCGAGGGCCTTCTCCTTGACGGAACTGGTGAAGCTCTTGACGACCTTGAAGTTGACATCCGCCTCGAGCAGCGCCAGCCGGATCTCGCGCATGGCGGCGTTGATGTCGTCCTCGGTCAGCGTTCCGCGCCCGCGGACATCGGCCAGCGTGGCCTGCAGCTTCTCGGCGAGGGAGTCAAACATCTGGGCCGCTTAGGGTACTAATGCCCCGTCTGACAGATCCGGTGGCAGCCTCGCGGCGCCTGGACGCGGCCCGCGGTGCGTCAGCTGACGAGGGCCTGAGCGAATTCAGCAGCGTCGAACGGGCGCAGGTCCTCGAGCTGCTCGCCCACCCCGATGAGCTTCACCGGGATTCCGAGCTCGTGGGTGATCGCCAGCGCGATACCACCCTTGGCGGTGCCGTCGAGCTTGGTCAGCACCAGCCCCGTGACCTGGACTGCCTCGGAGAACAGCTGTGCCTGGCGCAAGCCGTTTTGCCCGGTGGTCGAGTCGACGGTTAGGAGCGTCTCGTGGGGAGCGCCGGGGAGCTGCTTGGAGATCACCCGTCGGACCTTGGCCAGCTCGGCCATGAGATCGTCCTGTGTGTGGAGGCGCCCGGCGGTGTCGACGATCAGAACGTCGGCTCCGTTGCGCATGACCTGGGAGACCGCGTCGAAGGCGACCGAGGCGGGATCGGCATCCGGCGCCCCCTTGACGAAGCCGACGCCGGCGCGCTCCGCCCACAGCTCCAGCTGCTCGACGCCGGCTGCCCGGAAGGTGTCGCCGGCCGCCAGCACGACCGATTGCCCGAGCTCCCGGCTCAGATGCCAGGCCAGCTTGCCCACCGTTGTCGTCTTGCCAGTCCCGTTCACCCCGGCGACGAGGATCACGGTCGGGGCGGGACGGAGGTCGATCCGGTCGTCGTCGCTGCGGGCGATCTCGGTCAGGAGCTCGATCAGCCGATCAGACAGCGCCTGGCCGCCGGAGAGCTGGTTGTCCGCCGCCTCGGTTTCGAGCTGGGAGACCACCTTGGCGGTCGTCTGAGCTCCCACGTCCGCGTAGATGAGTGCCTCCTCAAGCCGCTCCCACATCTCGGGAGATGGCCCTTCCTCGAACAGCGTCGCCTGGATCTCTGACTGCAGCGCCACACGGGTCTTGCGCAGGCTCTCGCGCAGCCGCCGAAACCGTCCGACGCGCCGCTGCTCGCCGTCGCCGTCGCCGTCCGCGGGCGCCGGCGGCAGCCCGTCGACGATGAACAGATCCCGCCAGTCGCGCGCCATGACGGCGGCGACGTTATCAGCGCTTTTTCGCTGGGGCTCCGGCGCCCGTCTCAGGCGGCCTGCTCGATGTCCGGAAGCCGGCGGGAGATGACCTTCGAGATCCCGTCAGAGCCCATCGACACCCCATACAGCGAGTCGGCAGCCTCCATCGTGCGCTTCTGGTGGGTGACGACGATGAACTGGGCCCGCGAGGAGTACTGGCGCAGGAGGCCCAGGAAACGGTCGATGTTGAGGTCATCGAGCGCGGCTTCGACCTCGTCCAGGAT
>JBAPXO010000751.1:0-2280 GCA_049284255.1 Solirubrobacteraceae bacterium
GCGGCGTCCAGCGCCTGCGCGAGCTCACGCGCGCCGCCGGCGGTCGACAGGATCGCGTCACGCTGGTCGGCCGCGAACGCCAGCCGATCGAGCTGGTCGGCCAGCTCGTCGGGCATCACCGACAGCCACGCCGCCGCCAGGACAACGGTTCCGGGGTCGCCCGTGTCACCGAGAAGCTCGAGGGCGCGCCGGGCAAGCTGCGGATCGGTGAGTGAGAACCCACTCGCCAGCGCCTCGTCGAGCCCAAGGTCTCGCAGCACCGACAGCGCCCCCACGGGATCGGGCTCGCTTGCGAGGAGTCGCAGCTCGGCTCCGAGCCTCGATCCGGAGACGGTCGCGAACACGTTCTCGCCGACCGCGGATCGGGCGAGCGCGAGGGTGTGCTCGTCGACGCGGAAACCGAGCCGGTTGGCGTAGCGAGCGAGTCGCAGCAACCGCGTCGGATCATCGGAGAACGAGGCCTCGTGCAGGACGCGCAGCCGGCGGCCCTCCAGGTCAGCGACCGCGCCCGGGAATGCGATCAGCTCGCCCTTCCGCGAACCGCCGACGGCGAGCGCCATCGCGTTGACCGTGAAGTCACGGCGCTCAAGATCTTCATCGATGGTTGCCGGCGCGACCGTGGGCAGGGCGCCCGGACGTGAGTACGTCTCGCGGCGGGCCCGGGCGATGTCGTAGCTGTGACCCTCCAGCTCTACGGTGGCGGTCCCGAACCGGTCGTGCACCCGCGCGGGCGCCCCGATGCTTCGTACCAGCTCTTCCGGATCGCCCTCGACGACAACGTCGATATCGACCGGCTCGGAGCCCAGCAGCAGGTCACGGATGGCTCCGCCGACGGCATAGATCCCGTCCCGGTCGCCGAGGGCCTGTAGGAGCGGACCCGCGCCGGGCAGCCCGGCGAGGCGCTCGAACAGCGGCTGATCTCGTTCACGCTCCACGCGCAGATGATCGCGCGCGGCGCGGCGCGCCCGGCGAGCAGGTCATTAGCATGGCCGCCATGCCGAGTCCCGTTTCGCGGCGGCTGCTGCGCGGCGGGCTCGTCCTCGCAGCGGTCGTCCTGGTGGCGCTGGGCGCTGCGGCGGCGATCGTCCTGCTGCATAAACCCGGCAACGTCTCCCACCCCAATCTCCAGTTCACCCAGCCCACGACGGCTACGACGTCGGCGGCTGCGCCCAAGCGCAAACGGCTGGTCGACAACTTCCAGTGGCCGTGGTACGGGCTCGATGGCGGCCGGACTCACTTCTTCGCGGCGCCCGCGCAGCTCAAGCCACCGCTGCATGTCGGCTGGCACTACTTCGACGGGGCCCTGATCGAGTTCCCGCCGAGCATCTACCACGAGACGATGTTCGTGCTCGACGACGATGCATCGGCCAAGGCCGTGAACCTTCGCAACGGCCACGTGATCTGGCAGCACAAGATCGGGACCCTGGCGGCGGCTTCACCGGCGATCGCCGGTCGCGCCCAGCTGGTGGTGATGCCGGTCCTGTCGGTCAAAGGCCGCTCCCCGGGGGGCGGGCGCGTTGTCGCCCTCTCCATGCGCACCGGCAAGATCGCGTGGTCGCGCCCCCTGCCGGCGGGCAGCGAATCGTCGCCGATCATCAACGGGCAGACCGTCTACTTCGGCGATCAGGCCGGAAACCTCTATGCCCGCAACGTCCGCAATGGGCACCTGTACTGGGCCTATCACGCCAGCGGCGCGATCAAGGGCGGGCCGGCTCTGGTCAATGGGATCCTCTATTTCGGCGACTACGCCGGCCGCGCCTACGCCGTGCGGGCCGTCAACGGCACGGCGGTGTGGGCCGTCAGTACCGACGGCGCTCACTTCGGGTTCGGCTCGGGCCAGTTCTACGCCACCCCAACCGTGGCCTACGGGCGTGTCTATATCGGAAACACCGACGGACGGATGTACTCCTTCGGGGCCAAGAACGGAGCCCTGGCATGGGCCACCGCAACCGGAGCCTATGTGTACTCGTCGGCGGCGGTCGCCGATCCGCCGGGGCTCGGCCCTACCGTCTACGTCGGCTCATACGACGGCAACCTCTACGCCTTCAACGCCCAGTCGGGAGCCGTGCGGTGGAAGCATCCGGCCGGAGGGCGCATCTCGGGTTCGGTCACCGTGATCGGCAGCGACCTGTATTTCGCCGACCTCGGCACCAAGACCACGATCGGCCTCAACGCCGCCAGTGGCGCCACGGTCTTCTCCTTCCACGACGGCGCTTTCACTCCGGCCATCGCCGACTACCACGCCATCTACCTGATCGGCTACGACACGGTCTACCAGAT
>JBAPXO010000752.1:0-2408 GCA_049284255.1 Solirubrobacteraceae bacterium
CCCGTGGCCGTGGTCGAGTTCTTTCACGCCATCGGGATCGAGCTCGCCGAGCTGTGGGGGATGTCGGAGACCTGCGGAGTCGGGACCGTCAACCGTCCCGGGCACGTCAAGATCGGCACCGTCGGCCCGGCCTCGCCCGGCGTCGACCTCAAGCTTGCCGACGACGGCGAGATCCTCTGCCGGGGAGAGTGCCTGATGGCCGGCTACCGCCACCAGCCGGAGATGACTTCCGAGACGATCGACGCCGAGGGCTGGCTGCACACGGGCGACATCGGCGAGCTCGACGAGGACGGCTTCCTGCGGATCGTGGATCGCAAGAAGGAGCTGATCATCAATGCGGCCGGCAAGAACATGTCGCCGGCCAACATCGAAGCCGCCCTGAAGTCCGGCAGTCCGCTGATCGGCCAGGCCGCAACCATCGGCGATGGCCGCCCCTACAACACCGCCCTGATCGTGCTCGATGCCGACTTCGCGCCCCAGTGGGCCCAGCGCGAAGGGCTCGGCGATCTCGGGCTCGAGGACCTGGCCGCCGAGCCCCGGATCCGCGAAGCCGTACAGGGCGGCGTCGATGAGGCAAACCGCCACCTGGCGCGAGTCGAGCAGATAAAGAAGTTCACGATCGTCCCCGGCGACTGGCTCCCGGGAGGCGACGAGCTGACGCCGACGCTCAAGCTCAAGCGCAAGCCGATCGCCCAGAAGTACGCCGAGGCGATCGAGCAGATGTACGCCTGAGACGAGGCGGTGTTGCTACAGGGTCTCGCCGGCGGTGATCGAGCGCGACAGCAGCTCGACCGGGTGATGAATGGGCAGCGGGCATCCGAGCTCGCGAAGGTGGAGGTCGAGCTGCGCGGCACAGCCGGGATTGCCGGCGGCGATCGCCTGGGCTCCGGTGTCGATCAGGTATCTGGCCTTACGGGCGCCGAGCTCGGCCGCCGCCTCGGGCTGGACAAGGTTGTAGATCCCGGCCGATCCGCAGCACACGTCGCGCTCGGTTCCGACCTCCACGAGCTCCAGACCGGGAATCGACTCCAGCATCCGCCGGGGCGGCTGGCGGATCCCTTGGGCGTGGGCGAGGTGACAGGCGTCGTGGTAGGCGACGCGCAGCGGCACCGGCCCCCGGGGGGCCCGGGGCTCGACCCCCCCGAGGATCTCGGAGACATCACGCACCCGAGCTGAGAACTCGCGAGCCTCGGGCGTTCCCAGAAGCTCTCCGTACTCCTTCATCGCCGAGCCGCAACCGGCGGCGTTGATCACGACGTAGTCCAGGCCCTCGGCGCCTCCGGCGTCCGCGAACGCCGAGATCGTGGCGCGGGCCCGCTTGACCGCTGCCGGCTCCTCGCCACCGTGGAACTCGAGCGCGCCGCAGCAGTCGGGCAGCCTGGGCGCGATCACCTCGAACCCCTCGGCGGACAGGGCATGGACGGTGGCGCGGTGCACGCCGGGGTAGAAGACGCGCTGTACGCAGCCCAGGAGCAGACCGACGCGCCCCCGGGGCGGACCGATCGCGGCGGTGCGCTCGGGCACACCGGCCTTGGCGGCCTTGCCGCTCGGCGGGCTGGGAGCCACTTTGGCCATCATCGCGAGGCGATCGGGGAGCCGGTCGGCGCCCAAACGCTTGGTGGCCGCGAGCATCGGCGCCAGGGCGCGCAGGCGGCGGGGGTGGGGGAGGGTGTTATAGATCAGCTTGCGCAGCGCCCGCTCGCCCGGGCTGCGGGTGTGATTGCGCTCGACTTGGGGCCGTACGCGCTCGATCAGGTGGTCGTAGCGGACCCCCGACGGACACGCGGTCACGCACGCCATGCAGCCCAGGCAGCGGTCGAAGTGGGTCACCATCTCCTCGGACATCGTCTCGTCTGACTGCAGGCCGTCGCTGGTCAGGACGATCCGTCCCCGCGGAGAATCGGCCTCCTGACCCCACAGCACGTAGGTGGGGCACGTGTCCAGGCAAAACCCGCAGTGCACGCAGTCGTCGATCACCGACTCCTCAGGTGGTCGATGGGTGTCAAAGGCGGGCACTAAATCCCGCCCACGAACAGCCCGGGGTTGCAGGTCGACGTCGGATCGAAGCGCTGCTTGATCCGCTGCATGATCTCGAGCGCGGGGGCGGACACCGGGCCCCAGTGGTCGGCGTCGGTGCGGTCCCCGGGAGGCGTGTCCAGCAGGACGGCGTGCCCGCCCAGACTCGAAAGCTGTTCGCGAAGCGCCTCGACGGCCGCCGGATCAAGCGAGATGTAGCTCGAGCCCAGGGCGACGCGGCCGACGAGCGTCCCCGCGCAGGCGTCGGCGGCGCGCAGGACCTCATCCAGCCGCCCCGGAGCGGCGGCGACGCGGACCACCGCCTGATCGGCGGAGCGCTGTCCCGCCCGCTGGCGCTCCCAGAGCGGCCCGTCCTGCTCGGAGACATCGAC
>JBAPXO010000753.1:0-2456 GCA_049284255.1 Solirubrobacteraceae bacterium
TCTCGCGCTGCCGCCCAGCTACGCGCAAGACTTCTGCGTGTGCGTGGATCCGGAAGCGCAGCAGCCATGGTCTGAGAGTTCTGCATCGGCCCGACCGTTAGCGGCGAGCGTGCAAGCACCCAATGCGCACCTTTGGCGAATCTCAGGGCCGTGCACCACGGCGACGAGAGCCCTGCGCTTCGGTTGACGCGCTACTTCTGCAATCGCGGACTGGAGCAGCCACCGGCCGCGAGGCGCCAGTTCCTGCTGGTCGCCCAAGCATCAGTTGACCTGAGGTCAGCGGCATTTCCGCTTAGGCCGTCGCGCCGTTTGCCAGCGACCTGCTCATCGCCGCGCCCGGCAAGCTGGCGAGCGGCGCTGACGCCAGCGCCGATCAAGCCCGGCCGCGGCCCGAGTGCGGAATCGAGCTGGATCAGGTGGCCGGCGGAGAGGCCGAGCGCAGGCAGAGCAGCGAGACCGCGAGCGGCAGCCCGGCGGCAAGGAGTCAGCCCACAACGGGCCGGCCGTCGCTGCGCGGGGCAGCTGGATCAGTCAGGCGAGCCGGAGGGTATATCGCGATCGCGCCTGTCGGGAGACCTCCTGCCGGCTCGCCCGGCCTCGAGCGCCCCGAGCGCCAGACCCGCGGTCTCTACCGCCTTCAGCAGGAACATGCCGGCGGCATGCGCCGGCTCGCGGGCCAGGGTTGTCGGGTCCGAGAAGAGCGCGGTCCGCGTGATCGGCCTGGTGGTGGCGCCCGACCGGTAGTAGTCCGCGAGCGAGCGGCCGTAACAGCGCTTCTTGGCGAACGCCGCTCGCAGGCGCACGCGCCCCTCGTCGTGCCAGGCGAGAGCCCGCGTTCGCCCGACCGCGAAACCCGCGGCGCGAACGCGGTCGTCGAGCTCCCAATCCTCGCCGGCGAACAGCGACTCGTCGTAGCCGCCGACGCGTTCGAGCGCCGCGCGCGTGAAGATCACCGCCGCCTCGACGCGAGCGTCGCCGAGGTACAGGCGCTTCTCCAGCGCCCGGCAGCCGGTGAGGAACCCGACTCCCAAGGTCAGCTCCGGGATCACGAGCCCACCCGTGGCCGGTTCGGCCCCCGCGGCCGCGACCGCCTCCGCGAGCACCTCCGGCTCGAGCAGCTTGTCGCTGTCGATAAAGGCGATCAGATCGCCGGTCGAGAGCTCGTAGCCGCGGTTTCGCTGGGCGCTGCGCTCCGCGCCGTGGGACTCGACTCGGTCGGCCATTTCCCCAGCGATGGCTACGGTTTCGTCCCGCGACCCGTTGTCGACGACCATCAGCTCGACGTTCGAATGGGTCTGGCGCCGAACATGCTCGAGGCAGCTGCGGATCGTCCGGCCGGAGTTGCGGGTCGGGACGACGACAGTGACTCGGTCAGCGCCCACCCGTCACCTGAACAGCGGGGGGTCGGGATACCGGGCCGACGTGCGCGCGCCCTGCCAGAGGTCGACCGCAATCCGGAGGTGAGGCCCGCGCTGGCCGCGAACCATCCCTTGGTGTCCGTGATCGAGAGCGTCGAGCGGCTCGGCTCCCGGGGGGGCCAGGCGCTCGGCGCTCAGCGCGTCCGCGGGGACTACATCTTCTTCCTTGGCGACGACAACGTCTTGGACCCGACCTGCATCGCGACGCTCGCCCGTGATGATGGCCGCCAACTCGCGCCTCGGCGTGCTCGGTTCGCTCTCACCCGTGTTCGGAACCCACGGCGAGAGCTGGTCCGCGGGCGGTCGCCCGACGCGTCGCGGACTCACCCGGTACAGGCTCGGGGCCACACTGCGAGGCGGACTGTCCTCCACCGAGCTCCTGGCGTACGACCAACGGATCACGACGGTAACCGCGATCTGCTCATCGCTGCGAGCGGAGGTCACGCGCGTGTTCCCTCCGGCGCCGCCGGGCCCCGTCTCCAGAGTGAGACGCGCCGGCGGATCGCGGCCACTGCCGCCGCCGACAGAACCGCGGCCGCCAGGGCAAGCAGCGCGATCGTGGCCGACACCACTTGCGCGACCGAGATCAACGATGACGGCGCGTAGCGGGGCGCGACGTGCGTGCCGGGTCCGGCGAGCCAGCCGTTGCGGAGTCCGTCGACCATGACGTGCTGGCCCGCGGCATGCCAACTGGCGTCGAAGGCGCTCGGCGCTGCGACCAGCCGCTCGGCGCCCGACCGCGCCCGCGGAATTCCGATCAGCACGGGCGCGATCACGCTTCTCAACCCGTAGGCGGAGACGTGGGTGTACTCGGCGACCGTGGACCCCCCTCCCGGCGGCGCGTCGGCATACAGGAACAGACGCAGGCTCCGCGTGCCGGCATCGGGCTCGACCACCGCCTGATACTCGCTCCAGCCCGACCGCGCCGGCAGCACCGCCGCCTTCGCGCACGTCGCGGGCCCCTCCTCCCACAGGCACAATCGCGGCGCACTGCCGCTGACGCCGCGGACCGACGCGGACAGCAGGATCGGCCCGTGG
>JBAPXO010000754.1:0-10240 GCA_049284255.1 Solirubrobacteraceae bacterium
GGCGGTTCCGATGCCTTGGAGTGGCAGTTAGTTCCTAGGCCGTGGCGGGCGCGGGACACGCTCGCGCCCGCTCACGGTGCCTCAGGCCGCCCGGCTCACTGGCAGGACGGGTCGGGGTCGTAGGCCGCAGTCGACTGAGCCAGCGTCAGCGGGCCGCCGTGGGGTATCAGCTGAAGGTGGTTGACCTCGGTGTTGTTGGGGTCGTCAGAGGGATCGAACGGGCGGTAGAGGCCGAACTTTGCGAGCTCGGCCTCGGTGATCTGAGCCGCGCTCGAGCGCAGCAGGCTGTTGACGCCGATGTCCTCGGCCTCCCCCTTGGTGTGCGGATCGTCGGCAAACCCCCCGACGGCGACGCTGTGGGCCGGCGAGCGGTAGCCGCTGATCCCGTAGATCGTCACCCCGAGCGCCTTGGCCAGCGCGTTGAGCTGCGCCGTGATCTCGGGCAACTGTCCTTCGGTCTGCTGGGTGCCGGGATCGGCGACGAAACCTGGCGCCGAAGACTTGACCAGCGGAGCCGCGTCGGCGGCGATCGTCGTTCCGCCACAGAGATTCAGAGCGGTGAGCTCGCGCTTGACGACCGCCAGCGGAGGGGCGTGGGCCTTAGGGTCGCCGACGATGTCTGAGCTCTGGGGCGCCGTCGCGGTGGCGGTGGCCTGGGCGCCCGCGCTCGGCTCGACGGCCTGGGGATGGGCCTGGGGCGCGGTCGCGGGAGCGCTCACCGACCCGGAGGTGGTCGCCGGCGCGACCGCCTCATTTCCGCCGCTCGGTCCCGACCCACCGCACGCACAGAGCGCGAGTGCGGCGACGGCAAGCACGACCAGGATGTTGAGCTTTGAAAGGCGGCTCATTTCAGAATCCAACGCCGGGAGGCGTCGTCGCATAAAAGCAGGCCGCAAGCCCGGCCGATGCACCCGGCGACAAGTCCACCCGCGCCCGGCGGCTCGCAGCCCCCACCGATAGGATCCGCTCGTCCTGAGCCCGCTTGCGACAAGTGATCCCCCGCCGCTGGACGGCGTCCGACACGACTACGTCGACGCCGGGGGTCTGCGCATCCACGTCGCCCTCGCCGGTCCAGATGACGCTCCCCCGGTCCTGCTCGTCCACGGCTGGCCGCAGCACTGGTGGACGTGGCGCAAGGTCATTCCCGCTCTGAGCGAGCGCCACCGGGTGATCGCCGTCGACCTGCGGGGGTTCGGTTGGAGCGAGGCGCCCCGCACGGGCTATGAGAAGGAGCAGCTGGCCTCGGACCTCCTCGCGGTCCTCGACCGCCTACAGATCGAGCGCGTGACCTGGGTTGGCCACGACTGGGGCGCCTGGGTGGGGTTCGTGACGGCGCTGCGCGCTCCACAGCGCATCGAAAGGATGCTCGGGCTGGCCGTTCCCCACTTTTGGGTCCCCCGCCACCCGCGCCAGCTCTCGCTGCTCAGCTACCAGGGCCCGATCAGCATGCCGTTCCTCGGTCCCCGCGTGGTGGGCAGGATGGTCCCGGCGATCCTCCAGTCCGGCCGGGGGCCCGACCGCCTCTCCGAAGCTGACGTGGAACTTTTCGCGAGCCACGTTCCGGACGCGGTCAGCGTGGCCATGTACCGCACCTTCCTGACGCGTGAGCTGTTGCCCATCGCCCGCGGGCGCTACGCCAGGAAGCAGCTCGAGCCCCCGAGCAAGCTCGTCGTGGGGGCTCGTGATCTCGTGACCCGCGGCATGACGTCCGGTCCGGTCCCCCACCAGCCCCAGCTCGAAGTCGAGGTCTTGCAGGGCGTCGCCCACTGGATCCCCGAGCAGCGCCCCGACGTCATCATCGACTGGGTCACCTCGTCTCCCGCGCGTTGACGGCCGACATCCAGCCCGAACTGTGGGTTGATGACACCGGCGCCGCTGCCAGCTTCTACCAACGCGCCTTCGGAGCTGTGATCGAGCACCGGGTGGGCGCCCCCGACGACGCCGACGGCGTCATCCAGCTTGCGATCGACGGCGCGCGCTTCTGGTTGACCGGGACCTGGGCACAGCAGGGGCGGCTGAACGCTAAGACGATCGGGGGAACGACCGCGCGGTTCCTGCTCGTGGTCGACGACCCCCACGTGACGGCTCGCGCTGCGCTCGCGGCCGGAGCCGAGCCGCTGAGCGAGGTGTCCGAAGAACACGGCTGGCTTCTGGGACGCCTCCGCGATCCGTTTGGTCACGAATGGGAGATCGGACGACCGCTCGGCGCTTGGCCACCCGGGGCCGCGTCCTGAACACAGCAGCACGCACCGCCCTTACCCCGAAACGGCGGGCGACGGCACCGCCCCGGCCGACACGGCTTCCCCGTCGGAGACTTCGGCCTCACGGCGCACGCCGCGCCGCGCCATCAGGTAGTAGATGACCCCGCCGAACAGAGCTCCCATGAAGACGCTGAAGTCGGCGCCGTTGGTGGCCTTGGCCAGAGGTCCCTGCCACACCGTGGTGTCGAGCCAGGAGGCCGCAGCGAGCATCCCGATCGCCTGGGCGACGAGCCCGGGAATGTGGATCCCGCCCCGCCGCCAGTAGATCCCGGCGTGGCCGTCGAGCAGCGAGCGCGAGTCGTAGGTGCCGCGCCGCAGGAAGTAGTCGACGAGGTAGATCGCCACCCACGGCGCCACCCAGATGATCATGAACAGGAGAAAGTCGGTCAGGAACGTGTTGAACGATGCGGAGAAAATCGTGACCGCGGTCACGGCGCCGGCCACCGCGGTGTCGATGACCACGCACTGCCAGCGCTTGATCGCCGGGATCAGCGCCTGGAGGGTGAGACCCGAGGAGTAGAGATCCATGCTGTTGATCGCAAACAGCTGCACGATCACCAGGATCAGGTACGGGACCAGGAACCATCCGTGGAAGGCCTGGGGCAGCCCCGAGATCGGATCGCTCGCGCTGCTCACCGCCGTCGCCACTGCCGCCCCGAGGAGCCCGAGCAGGGTCGAGGGGATGTAGCCACCGATGGCCACCCACCACACGATCTTGGGGCGGCTGGTCTGCCGGGGCAGGTACCGCGAGTAATCCGAGGCGTTCATCACCCAGCCATATCCGCCGGAGACGATGATCAGCGCCAGCGCCCCCATCATCGTCTCCCAGTTGGCATTGGTCCCGGCGCCGAGGTGCGCCTTGGGCAGCGCGAAGATCGCCAGCAGGATGAACATCACCACGAACGGCGGCACGAGCATCCGGAGTACGCGCAGCATCGCGCGGTGTCCCAGGAGCGGCAGCACGAGCTGGAGGGCGGCGGCCGCCGCGATCAGCACGATCTTCAACGCGGTCGAGGAGTGCACTCCGGCCTTGTCGAACAGCGCCAATCCGGCCAGCACCACGAGCGCCAGCCCCTCGACCTCGTAGCCCACCTGGTAGATCCAGTTGAAGGCCGAGACGATGCGACCGCCGCGCGGCCCAAATGGGGCCCGGGAGATGGCGAACGTGGAGGTTCCCGCCGCCGGACCCTGCAGGCTGCCCAGCCCGGTGACCAGATAGGAGAGGTTGCCGACCACGAGCACGAGCGCCGCCTGCCAGAAGGTCAGCCCGAACGAGATGATGAGCGCGCCGTAGACGACGTACTCGACGTTGAAGAGCGCCCCGGCCCACATCCAGAAGAGGTCGATCGGGCGGCCTCGCCGCTCATCGATGGGGATGTAGTCGATCCCGCGCGTCTCGAACGCCGGCTCGTCGGCCACCGAGCCTCCCGGCGCGGGCACGGGCTCGCGCAAGCTCGGGTCCAGTGTCGCGGCGCTGTCCGGGTTCACGGTTGACTCCTCGGTCGCTCGGTCCAAAAAGGGGTGACCGCGGCCATCAGCGCGTCAGTCTGTGTCACCGCGGACGTCTCTTCTATGTCCACGGGGCCAAAGTCACGTGGACGATCTACCCACTCAGGCTACTTCGACCGGCACGTAGGTAAATCGCTCGACGTCCACCACGCCTCCGTCGGTCAGCCGGAGCTCCGGGATCACCGAAAGGGCTATGAACGAAAGCTGCATGAACGGCTCCTCGACGGTGACTCCCAGCCGCTGCGCAGCCGCCCTACCAAGCGCCCCGATCTGCTCCGCCACCTCGGGCGCGCCCCGGTCGCTCATCAGCCCGGCCAGTGGGAGCGCCACCTCGCCGACCACCTCACCTTCGAGCACGGCCACCTGACCGCCGCCGATCTCGGCCAACCGCGCCACCGCCGTCGCCATGTCCTCACCCGAGCGCCCGACCACGACCACGTTGTGAGCGTCGTGGGCGACGGTCGAGGCGATCGCGCCGCGCTTGATGCCAAAGCCCGTGACAAAGCCGCGGCCGATGCGGCCGGTGGCGTGGTGGCGCTCGACGACCGCGGCATGGGCGAGGTCGGCATCGCGTCCAACCACGAGTTCCCGCGCCCGCGTGGTCAGGCTGCGGCTCTCGACCCCAACGGCGCGCACGGCCGTTCCCGGCGCAGGTGTGAGCACCAGAGACGCGGCAGGCGGCGCCTCCCCGATGTGGACGGTTTCGCGCAGGAGCTCCGGCGGCGGCGATGGCGGCACCGCGCCGGCAACGATTTCCCCTCCACGCGCGACCAGCCGGCCGGCCTGCCAGACGCGGCTCGGCACCCAGCTACCGAGCTGCGCGAAGGCGAGGACATCGGCCTGGTGTCCGGGGCCGAGGCTTCCGAGCTGATCGAAGCCGTGGTAGCTCGCCGGGTTGGTGCTGGCCAGCAGGATGGCCTCGATCTCGGAGATTCCGCTGGCGACCGCCAGGCGGACGCAGTCGTTGACATGGCCGAGAGTGAGCAACGTGTCGGGCTCGCGATCGTCGGTGCACAGGGCCGCCTTGTCGGTCCCATGGGCAACGATGCTCGGCGCCAGGCTGACGAGGTTCTGGCTCGCCGAACCCTGGCGCAGGAACACCCACATCCCCTTGCGCCGCTTTTCCTCGGCTTCCTCCAGGCGGGTGCTCTCGTGATCGGACTCCACCCCGGCCGCCAGATAGGCATCCAGCAGCGGCCCCGAGACGCCGGGGCTGTGGCCGTCGACGCGCAGCGGACCGGCGGCGCGCACGCGAGCCAGCATCTCCTCGTCGCCGGCGATCACGCCTGGGAAGTTCATGACCTCGGCGACGCCGAGGGCGCCGTGGCGCTCGATCAACTCGCGGATGTCGCTCGCGTCCAAGGTCGCTCCCGAGCGCTCGAACGGCGAGGCGGGGACACAGCTCGAGGCATAGACCCCGAAGGTGAAGGGCAGGGGCTCGGAGGCGCGCATGAGCGCGAGGATCCCCGGTAGGCCGAGGACATTGGCCAGCTCGTGCGGGTCGGCGGCCACGGCCGTGGTGCCCAGCGGCAGCACCGTGGCCACGAACTCGTCGATCCACAGCTTCGTCGATTCCAGGTGCATGTGGGCGTCGACAAATCCCGGGGTCAGGGCGGCGCCGTCGACGTCGAAAACCTCGAGCGCGTCACGCTCGCCCCATCCGGCGATCACGCCATCGGCAACGGCCAACCCGGTGTCGATCCATTCCCGGGTGGCGTCGCTGAACACGCGCCCGCCGGTGATCAGGAGGTCCGCGGGCTCATCTCCGCGAGCCACCGCCAGCGCGCGCGGGCTGGCCTGAGGTCTTGCCATCCCGAGCACTCTCCCACAACCCTTCGCCTCCTAACGCACTCGGATCCGGAGAAGCTCGCCGGGATTGAGGATCCGCCGCGAAGTCGGGGCGACAGGAGATAGGCTTGCGGCGAATGCTCCGGCGCCTGCTGCCGCTGATCTGCCTGGTGTTCTTCGGCGCGCCCGCGCTGGCCAGCGCCCAAGGCTTTCCGATCTACAGCGGCTTTCACTCCGTACTCGCCTTCGGCGAGGGCGAGAGCACCTCGGATCAGGACCTGGCCGCGTTCGAGGCCGACGGCTCGGTGCCGCCGGCCGATCTCAGCCAGGACCAGCAGTACGAGGGTCTCGAGCAGGCGTGGCCGGGCTTCACCACGGCCGACCTGAGCAAGTACTACAAGGACTCCGACTTTCAGGCCGCGCCGGCAGCCAGCGGCCCGACCGGCGGCCTGACCGGCGTGCTCAACGGCGTGCTCGGGCAGGCCGGGTCGGCGGTGACGGGCTCGCCCCCCAACGTCGAGACCCCCGAGACCGGCCTGACGATCGTGCGCGACTCGACGACCGCAGTGCCACGGATCTACGGCGATACGCGCGCGGAGGCGATGTGGGGCGCCGGCTACGTGACCGCCGAGGATCGTCTGTTCTTCATGGACGTTCTGCGCCACACCGCCGAGGGCACGACGGCCGAGCTCCTCGGCCCCAGCGCCGCACCCGCCGACAGCGCCCAGCTCGGCCTTCAGGACGATTCACAACAGCAGCTGACCGACCAGATGGAGTCGTTGCCCAAGACCGAAGGGGCCGAGGGCTCCCAGACGCTCAGCGACATCGAGCAGTACATCGACGGGATCAACGCCTTCATCAACCTGACGAAGATCGACCCTGCCAAGCTGCCCGCCGAGTACCCGGCGCTGGGCATCACCCCGCAGCCGTGGACGCTCGCCGATTCGGCAGCCGTCGGCGTCTACCTGATCGGGCAGTTCACGGTGTTCGGCGGCGACCAGCCCCAACAGGCCGAGGCGCTGGCGATGGCCGAGAAGCGTCTGGGCAAACGCCGCGGCACCCGCGTCTACAACTCTCTGCGCCTGGCCGCCGACCCCGAAGCGGTCACAACGCTCACCAAGAAGTTCCACTCCGATTCGACCGGGCGGGTCAAGTCAGCGTCGGTGGCGATGATCGATCCCGGCTCGCTCGTCGCTCGCAACGCCCAGACCGGCCGCACGCAGGCGGCCTCGGCCTCGGCCTCGGAGGCCGCGCACCTGCCCATCTGGGCGCGGACGCTCGCGACCACCGGGCTGCACCTGCCCCATCTGGAATCCAACGCCGTGCTCGTCGACGCCAAGCGCAGCGGCACCGGCCAGGCCCTCGCGGCCATGGGCCCCCAGGTCGGCTATTACACGCCGGAGGTCTTCCTCGAGTACGAACTTCACGCCCCCGGAATCGACGTCAGCGGCGTCTCCTTCCCCGGCTCGAGTCCCTATCCGCTGATCGGCCACGGCATCGATTACGCGTGGACCGGCACCTCGGCGTTCTCGGCCAACGAGGATGTGTTCGCCGAGAAGCTCTGCAACCCCAACGGCTCAAAGCCCTCGTTCGCCTCCACCGACTACCTGTACCACGGTCGCTGCACGGCCTTCAGCTCGCGGGAGATCGTCGAGCAGACGCCGGTGGCGCCGACGAGCCCGAGCGCTCCGCAGACGATCACTCTGCGCACCCTCAACTCCGTGCACGGACCGATCGGGAACTTTGCCACCGTGCACGGCAGCCCGGTCGCCCTGGCGATTGCGCCCGCCACCAACGGTCACGAGGCCCAGAGCTACGTGGCCTTCATGCGCCTGGCCGAGAACGTGCCCACGTCCCCCCAGAGCTTCATCGCCGCCATGCACGCCTACACCGGCAGCGAGAACTGGTTCTACGTCGATAACAAGAACATCGCCGTCTACCAGTCGGGCTGGTTCCCCAAACACGCTCGCGGCACCAACCCCGATCTGCCGATCTGGGGCACCGGCCGGTGGGACTGGCGTGGCTTCAACCCCTCCACCAATGATTACCAGCGGCTGCCCGACCGCTCCAATCCGAGCTCGATCGACCCCAAGCAGGGCTACCTGGTCAACTGGAACAACGCCATCGCTCACGGCTGGCGGGTGGCCGCCGGAGACTGGGAGAACGGACCCGTGGTCCGCGCCACGATCCTCCAGGACCTCCTCGGAGGCGCGCTGCGTCACGGGCCGCTCTCCTTGACATCGCTCACCGGGATGGTGACGGCGCCCTCGCTGACCGCCGACCTCCGGGGCATGGCGGACTGGCCGTGGCTTCATCGGGTGCTCGGCAAACCCCGTAACGCGCACGTCCGCCAGCTCATCTCATTGCTCAACACCTGGGCGCGCGACGGCTCGCAGCGGCGGAGCACGAGCTCGAGCGGAGTCGTCGACGACAGCCCGGCGGTCCTGCTCATGGACGCGTGGTGGCCACTGCTCGTCCGCGCCGAGTTCCAGCCTTCGCTCGGCGCTCCCCTGATGAACCTCATCAACAAGGACTTCGACTCGATCCAGCCCGACGGCCTCCGCGACGGAACCGGCAACGGCTTCTTCGAGGGGTGGGAGATGGACGTCCAGAAGGACCTGCGCCAGGTGCTGCACAAGCACGTGCGGGGGCGCTTCTCGCGCACGTTCTGTGGCGGCGGCAAGCTCCGGCGCTGCCGCGCCAAGCTGACCTCGACACTGCTGGCGGCGGCAGCGCAGCTCAGCGCCCACTACGGACCCTCGATGGCCAACTGGAAGTTGCCGGTGACGTGTTCGGTCACCACCCCCCCGAGTTGCGATCAGATCGTTCCCACGAGCGCGGGCGCGATCTCGATCCCGCCCCAGCCGTTTGACAACCGGGGCACCTTCTATCAGGCAGTCGCGATCAACGGGCACCGTCCTTAGCTTGAGACCGCATCGATCGTGCCCGTCCCGGGTTAGATCAGCATCTTGCCTTCGATGATCCGAGCAACGAGGTACGGAGCGGCGCTGCTCAGCGCGCTGGCGTTGCTCGCCGTCGCCTCCCCTCGGGCACAGGCCTTCGTCTTCCGGCTGTCGGTCACACGAGCGCAGCGCCCCCGCGCCATCTCCTCGAACTTTGTCGGCGTCGCCCTCGAGTACTCGGCGCTGCGCAGCGAGGTCGGATACGACTCCAAATCCGCCAACCCGGTGCTTGTCCAGCTGATCCGCAACCTGGCACCGAACGGGCGCCCGCTGCTGCGTATCGGCGGGCTCAGCACCGACCGGACATGGTGGCCGCAGAAGGGATTGGCGGCGCCGGCCGGGGTCACCTTCGGGCTGAGCACGGCATGGACGACGGCCGCCAAAGAGCTGGCCCAGGCCGCCAACGCGCAGCTGCTCCTGGGCCTCAACCTGCAGGCCGACCGCCCGAAGGTCGACTCCGTCGAGGCCAACCAGCTGATCAAGAACATCGGACGGCAGTACATCGGAGGGTTCGAGATCGGCAACGAGCCCGAGCTGTACACCGATATCGCTTGGTACCGATCGCTGGGTGGCAAGCGCCTGCCGTGGTACTCCAAGCAGGGCTCCCCGGTGTATGCGCGACCGTCCAACTACAGCCCTCAGACGTTCATCGGTGACTTCGAGCGCGTGCTTCACGTGCTTCCGAACGTCTCGATCGCGGGGCCTTCGGCCGGCATCGGCAAGTGGCTGTCGGCGTTTGGCCGCCTGGAATCGCGTCACTCGCGCGTACGGCTCGTGACCGCCCACGATTACAGCCTGAATTCCTGCGACCACAATCCCGCCTCACCGAGTTACCCGACGGTGCCCCACCTGCTCAGCGCCGCGACCGCGCGCGGATTTGCCGGGGGCGTCGGGTCGTTCGCCGGTCGCGCCCACGGGGCGGGAGCGAGCTTCCGCATCGATGAGATGAACTCTGTTACCTGCAACGGCCGCGCCGGCGTGAGCAACACGATGGCCTCGGCGCTCTGGATGGCGAACTCTCTGTTCACGCTCGCCGCCGACGGAGTCGACGGCGTCAACATCCACACTTTCCCCAAGGCCGCTAACGGGCTGTTCGATTTCTCGACCTCGCACGGCCAATGGCGCGCCACCGTGCACCCCGTCTACTACGGCGCGCTGTTGTTCTCCCAAGCGGCTCCCGCAGGCGCGCACCTGCTGAGGATTCACTCCTCAAACCAGAAAACCGTCCACGCCTGGGCGACGACGGCACCCGATCACCACGTCCGGGTGCTGCTGATCAACGACAACCTGCACAGCTCGGGCACGGCCGTCGTCAATGCCGCCGGCACCACCGGACCGGCGACTGTCGAGCGACTGCGGGCATCAAGCGCCTACGCGACCGGTGGCGTGACCCTGGGAGGCAAGAGCTTTGGAACGACCTCGACCGGGGTCCTGGGTGCGCCCAACGTGCAGACGGTCACCGCGCGCTCTGGGCGCTACTCCGTCTCTCTCCCTCCCGCCAGCGCCGCGCTCCTGACTCTGAGCTCCTAGCCGATCAGGTGCCCCCAGCCGTCACGACGTGATCGTGATGTTCTGGGCGTTGGAGGTCTGGCCCGATGCCGTCACCGAGATCGTGGCCGTCCCCGATGAGATTGGGAACGACCCCGTCGCCGGCGGCAGATCGAAGGTGATCGAGGTATCACTCCAGCTCACGATCGTCACCTTCGCCCCATCGTAGGG